>JADDPR010000476.1 GCA_016781775.1 Rubrobacter sp.
GGGTGTGCGCGGCCTTTGGATGTCCGCACTACGAGCACCTGTCCCTTACCGAAAAGGTCGCCTGAACATGCACTAGGGGGAGGCCCCAGCACCAGGGCCACGCCGGTTATGATCCCGACCCACACGTCCAGGGCGCCCGCGGCGGCAGTGGAAACTAGCTTGAGCAGCGGATGCACAGAGAGGGGGCTAACCGCGGCGGCGCAGGAGGAGGGACCGCGCGCCCAACGCGGCGATCGCCGCGCCGCCAACGAGGGCCAACCTCGCCCCCTTGGGCAGCGGCTCGGTGCGCAGTGCGAGCGGCGCGAGCACGGGCTTGGCCTTGCTCCCGAGGAAGGTCAGGGCGCCGGCCCCGAACGCGCCGGTGTTGTACTCGCGCACCGCCCGCCTGCCGCCCCGCCTGAGGCCGTGGTAGCCGTTCACGAACGAGACGAAGAGGTGGAGCATTCGGTCGATCCCGCCGGCGACCACCCCCCGGCCGCCACGTTGCAGCAGCTCGTCGATGGCCCGCTTCAAGGTCGGCGCGTGCGCCCACATCAGGTAGAACGAGACGCGCCCGTCCTCGTCGATCAGGAAGACGGGGTCGGTCATCTCGGAGCTGTAGGCCCGGTGCCAGGTCCCCGCGTAGTCGTCGACGAGCACGGTGTAGGGGATGTCCTCCTCGCGCCCGTACTCGCGGGCCGAATCCAGCTTCTCCTCGTAGCTCCGGTACGGCGCGCGCTCCTCGCCGGGGTGCGCCTGCCGGATCAAGACGTCGAGGAACTCTACCCGGTCGCCGTAGCGCTCGTAGAGTTGTTTCCACGGCGCGACCGCGCCGGTGGTGAGCGGTCAGGTGAAGCTGCCGAAGCGCAGCACCACGGGTCGGCCGCGCAGCTCACTCAGGCGCACCCTCTCACCCTCGGTCGATTCCAACTCGAAGTCCGGGGCTTCTTCGCCGGGCCCGATCCCCTCGCCTCTTACGGTCTTCAGGAGGTCGGCGATGAGGTGCTTGGGACGGAAGTGCTCGTAGTTGTACTCGCTCAGCTGACTCCGATTTCCAAGCGGGCTCGGGGCGCCCTGGGAGGTCAGATCGCGAGTTCGTTCCTTCGGGTGTGGCATTTCTTTTCTCCAAATCCTCTTGAAGTTCTGTCGTGAAAGCTCGTTAGCCTCCGTCACTATCTGCCACACCCTACGACGCGCTTTCTCCTCGTCCGGAACGTGCGGTGAGCCCGAAAGGTGAGGACGGAACGCGAAAAGTAACGCTCGGACATCCGCGGTGTGCCCTTCTTCGCAGTTCATAGCGTCGCCCGACCTGCATTCCGGGCGGCCTCGATCTTCGGCGCATTCGTCGGAAAGCCTTAGTTCCTAGCCTCCTCCTTCTCGAGCAGAAGTTCTCTGATCTTCTCCTCCGTCTCTTCGTAGGCGCCCTCGCCGAAGTGCTTGTAGCGGACGAAGCCGTCCGCGTCCACGAGGTAGAACGCCGGCCAGTAGCGGTTGTCGTAGGCGTCCCAGGTGGCCGAGTCGTTGTCGATGACCACGGGGTACTCGATGC
>JADDPR010000065.1 GCA_016781775.1 Rubrobacter sp.
CTGCCGGTTGCGCGGTCACGCGTATCCCCGCATCGTCTCCCGTGCCATGACCCTCCTCCCCCGATCAACACCGGGGGAGGAGGGTCATACGCTGGTTCATGCCGCCATCCGGGCCGCCCGGCTGGGGCTCCCTAGGGCTCCCTTCCGGCCTTCTTCAGGATGCGGCGCAACGCTTCGACCTCGCCCTCGTCGAGCCGTACGCCGGTGGCGTCCCGTCTCCGGGGCTCCTGCTGCTCCCCTTCCCGAGCCCCCTGCTCCGCGTCGAGGCCGACGAGGACGGTCGCGATGGAGGCGATAAAGTAGGAGAAGATGCCGACGGCGTACAGCATCAGGAGGAAGGCCAGGACCCGACCGCCCACGGTCACCGGGTAGAGCTCGTTGCCTACCGTGGTCACGATGGTGGACGACCAGTACAGCGCGTCCCCGAAGTTCTTTATCTGGCCGTCCGGGGCGCCATTCTCCAGGATAAAAACCAGGGCGGCCCCGACGAGCACGACCATCACGGAGACAAGGGCGAGTTGGCCGAGGCGACGGCGACGGAGCAGCGTCAGGGTGGCGCCCGAGCCCCGTCCCCCAAAAACCAGGAGCCTGAAGACTGGGAAGGCCCGGGTCAAGCGCAGCACGCGCAACAGCCGCAGGAACCTCAAGAACGGGACCAGAAGGACCAACACGTCGAGCCAGCGGCGCGTGACGTAGCGCCGTTTGTTCGGGGCCAGGACGAACTTGGCGGCAAACTCGACGAAGAAGAGCCCCCACAGGGCCCAGCCCAGGACCTCCATCCGACCGTCCCAGGGCGGCTCTACCTCGCCGCCAAGCTGGATGATCGCGATGAGGACCAGCGCGAGGGAGGCGAGGGCCAGCGGCAGGTCCAGGTAACGGTCCAGCCCCTCGCGCAACTCCTCCCGCAGCTCGGGGTCGTCCCGGAGCTTCTTGCCGGACGAAGAGTTCTCGCGCGCCCTGTTCATGTCCGTCGTGGTTCCCTCGGCGGGGCGCTCGCAAACGGAGAGCGTCAGCCGCGATCCGGGTGTCCATGGTACCCGACGGAAGCTTGAGGCCCGGTTCTGTAGCACTCACCCATGGCCCGATCGACGGGCGCGGGCATGCTATTCCTGCGAAGAGGGCTTCTCTAGACTTTTTAGGAGCATCGCCGGTCGCGGTTTGTGCAGGAGGGGGCGATCCGGCTACTCGAGCCCGCTGAGTACGAAGGCCACCAAAAGCCTGCGGTAGTCCCTACACCGACGACGGCGCCCCCCTCCTCGTAGGCCTCGGGTATCATCATGCTCGCGAGCATGGTCCGTATGGCCCCGGCGCGAAGGCTTGTATGGCGGCGATCAGGCCGCCCGTGGGCGCTTCGAGCCGCTGCTTCGGTGCGCTCCACGCCGGCGAACGGGGGGGCGCCTGGACGCACACCCGGATCAAAGAACCGGGGGTGAGGGTCCGCAGAGGCTTATCGAGCGATGGGATACGTTTCGCTGCGGTGGGGCGGCGAGGCGGCGCGGCAACGTGTTCGC
>JADDPR010000059.1 GCA_016781775.1 Rubrobacter sp.
AGAGAGGAAGACCAGAAGCGTCTGCCAGCGCCACGAGCTTCGTGCCCTTGCCCCGTTTGGTCTTTCCCACCGATCCTCCCCCTTTTTGGCGCTCACGAACGTCGCGTCGACGAAGCACTCCGAGAGGTCGAGGCCGCCGCGCTCCTTCAGGTCCTCTGCCAAAGCCCGAAGGACCTCCTCCAGCACGCCCTCCTCGTTCCAGCGCTGGAAGCGACGGTGGCAGGTCTGGTAGGGAGGGTGGCGCCCGGGCAGGTCGCGCCAAGGAGCCCCGGTGCGCAAGACCCACAAGACGCCGTTCAGGACGTCCCTCGGGTCGCGCCAGGGGTGGCCCTTGCCGTCCGCCCGGCGGGAGGTACGGGGATCAGGGGCTCCAAGACCTCCCATTGCTCGTCGGTAAGGTCCACCTCTCACCTCCGTCGAAGAAAAGCAGGGCGGGATCACTTTACCGTTTATGAGATGGCTTCCTAGATGCATGACGATCAAGCCGGAGGGGGGAGCAGTGCAAGGACGTGCCTGTCCGTGGCTCCGAGGGGTGCGCGGCGACCCACCAGCAACCAGGAGCGGCGGAACAGAGGGTGTGCCCTGCGCTAGCCTACGAGATGGCTTAGCAACCGGCTCCGGTACCGGGGAGGGTACTGTTAGGCTAGGTTCTGTGCTCGTGAACCTCACGATCGAAGGAGGAGCCGCGAGGTCGCCAAGAATCGGCCATGGAAGGCGGGGGATCTAGAGGGGCTTAGGACGGAACGTGGTGGAGGCCTGAGATAGCCGCACAGGATTGGAGGGCGGAACAGACGACGCGGCGGCTGTGGTAGCTCCGATTGATGGGAGGGTGAAAATGGAAGTGTTCGCTGATGCTCAGGGAGAGAACGCCAACGACGAGTACAAAAGCTGGAAGGAGCACAACAGATCGGATAGCTACGTGATCAGCCGTAGATCGAGGAACGACGCGATGCTGCACCGGGCCGATTGCTGGCACCTCACTGACGATTTTGGGCCAGGGGTCGTCGTCAGCCTGACGGCCAAGCCCAAGTATTGCTCCACTGATAAGCGAGAGCTCGAGAACTGGGCGCACGAGAACCTGGACAAAGGGTTGAAACGCTGTAGAACCTGCATGTAGGGGACGGCTCGCGGCCATCCTGGATCAGTGAGGAGGGGCGGGCCCAACGCGTAGTCTTGCGTATCCTCCCATGCGCCAGCATCGTACCCGCCGGCTACGATGCCCTCGTCCGCTTTGTGGCCGATCTTCAGGGTGATGCCGCCCTCGCGAAGCTCTGCCTCAACGCGCATCACGTCGGCTGCTGGCCCCGTCACTCTTATGGCATTGTTGATCTTAGGTTCGGCAAAAGGACTCCAGGCACTGACGACAGTTTGACGACAACGCGCCTGAACAGCAGTGAACATCGGAGGCAACGGATTTCGAAGATTGGGCCTAAATTAGCGGGATTTAGAACAGCGGTGTACGGCGGTGAACGCGGCGGCTGGGACTTCTAATCCGCAGGTCGTAGGTTCGAATCCTACCGGGCGCGCACCTTA
>JADDPR010000437.1 GCA_016781775.1 Rubrobacter sp.
CGTGATCGGCGCGAGAGCGTACAAAATTCCCCGTTTCATACGTTCCCTACCTTTCTTTGTGTCGTTCTGGTGCATAACCTGGACGGCGCCCACAGGGGCCGAGGATGGCTTTCATGCGTTTGCCGATCCATGGCTCGGGAGGAATCGCCCCTCGGCCCCGCGGGACCGCCCGACTGCTGATAGAGATCGGCGACGAACAATCGCTGCGTAGGGAACCGACGGCGGGAAGGTCCACGGGCAGGCGATGGTGACCCAGCAGAGGGAGGCGCCGGTGAGCTAGGCGAAACCGAAGGCGTGGGTAGGCGTGGACGCGGGCAAGGGGTTCCACTGGGCCGTGATGCTCGACTCGGACGGCGAGGTCTTGCTCTCGCGCAGGGTGGAGAACGAGGAGGCCGACCTCTCGGCGCTCGTCGAAGAAGCGCTCGGCTTCGGCCTCGCGTTGACTTGGTCCACCGACCAGCCCGGCGGAACGGTCGCGATGCTCCTCGCGCTCCTGTGGAAGCGAGACCAGCCGGTGCTCTACGTGCCGGGGATCGCCGTGGACAGGGCCCGCGACGCCTCCCACGGCGAGTCCAAGACCGACGCCCGCGACGCTCACCTCATCGCCCAGCAGGCCCGCATGAGGCGCGACCTCTCTTCGCTCGTGCCCGGCGACGAGCTGCTGGCCGAGTTGGCGCTCCTGGTCGCCCGTCGCCGAGACCTGGTGACCGACAGGACCCGCACCATCACCCGGCTGAGGGACGCGCTGCTCGCGCTCTTCCCCGGCCTCGAGCGGGCGCTGGACCTGGGGGACAAGGGGCCCCTGCTGCTTGTGGAGCGCTACCAGACCCCGCACACCATCCGCAAGGCGGGCCGCAATCGGGTCGAGGCGTATCTCAAGAAGTGCAGCGTCAGGGGAGCTGCGAAGCTGGCCGAGAAGGCGGTCGTCGCGACGAAGGGGCAAAGCGTGAGCCTCCCCGCCGAAGGCGTCGCTGCAGGGATCGTCGCCGCGCTCGCCCGGGAAGCGCTCCTCCTTAAGGAGAGGATCGTGGAGGTCGACCGGGAGCTCGAACTTCGCTTCCTCGCCCACCCGCTGGCCGAGATCCTCGTCAGCTTGCCGGGCATGAGGACGCTGCTGGCAGCCGAGCTGCTGGTGGCGGTCGGGGACCCGAGGAACGCCTTCGCCGACGCCGGGCGCCTCGCCGCCTACGTCGGCCTCGTCCCGGCGGACAGGGATTCGGGCAAACGCACCGGGAACAACCGGAGGATGCGCGGCGGCAACAAGATGCTCAAGCGGGTCTTCTACCAGTCGGCCTTCGCCAGCCTGCGCACCCCGGCGTCCAGGGCGTTCTACGACCGAAAGAGGGCGGAGGGCAAGAGGCACACCCAGGCCCTCATCGCCCTGGCGAGAAGGAGGGTCGACGTCCTTTGGGCGATGATCCGCGACGAGCAGAGGTTCAGACCCGCCGCGGCTTGACATCGTCATAGAGGTTCCTCCCTATTGACACAAATGAGGCGATTCTTTAATCTTAAATTGGGAA
>JADDPR010000225.1 GCA_016781775.1 Rubrobacter sp.
CTGGAGCGACGAGGTCGACCCGAGCATCCCGAAGTACTAGGGACTACCTACTAAGCTGCAGGGGCGGGGCCGCGAGAGCGGTCCCGCCCTTTTTGGCGTCTTGGGCCGTTCGAGCGGCAGTATACTGACGGGGCGAGGCTAGCCCGGAGGTAGAGATTATGGAGACGAAGGTTCGGACGGGGTACTCGCCGATGGTGCTGCACATGGGCCCGATCGTAAAGATGAGCGAAGAGCAGTTCTTCCAGTTCTGCCGGCTCAACGACGAGTGGCGGATAGAGCGCACAGCAGAGGGGGACCTGGAGATAATGCCGCCCACGGGGGGAGGGACGGGAAGCCGTAATCTCAAGCTCGTTGCCCGCCTGGGTTTGTGGACGGAACAGGACGGTACCGGGGTGGCATTCGACTCGTCGACCGGATTCATCCTGCCGAATGGCGCGACCCGCTCGCCGGACGCTTCCTGGGTGCGCCGCGAGCGGTTGGTAGATCTCTCTTCCGAACAGAAAGAACGATTTCTGCCATTGTGCCCGGACTTCGCCGTCGAATTGCGCTCGCCGTCCGACCGCCTGGAGGGCCTTCAGGACAAGATGCGAGAGTACCTTGAGAATGGGGCTCGTCTAGGCTGGCTTATCGACCCGGAGGGACGCGGTGTTTACGTCTACGAGCCGGGTAAGGAGGTCCGCGTTCTGCATAATCCCAACGAGGTCTCCGGTGGCACCGTACTCTCCGGCTTCTCGTTGGACCTTCGCCAGATCTGGGCCCCGGGTTTTTGATCCCCGTAGAACCGTAGCTTCTTCGCGGCGCCGCCGATAATCTCGGGACATTAGGGATCTGGCGGCGTGTTGTTGGGTCAGGGCCTGGCGGGGAGGGTCAAGGTGAACCTGGCGCCACCGCTAGGTTTGTTTTCCGCGGTGATCTCGCCACCCTGGGCGCGCGCGAGGTCGCGGGCGATGGCGAGGCCGAGGCCGGTGCCGCCGCCCCGGGGCCCCCTGGTCCTGGCCTCGTCGGCGCGGTAGAAGCGGTCGAAGATGCGCGGCAGGTGCTCCTCCGGGATGCCGGGGCCCGTGTCCTCGACGGTCGCCACGACCCCGTTCCCGCCCCGATAGCCCGTGACGGTGATGGAGCCGTCCGCAGGTGTGAAGCGGATCGCGTTGTCGAGCAGGGCCGCCAGGATCTGCTCGGTCCTCTCCGGGTCCCCGCGCGTTGGTAGCTCGCCGTTGGCCCCGGCCTCCAGGCGGATGCCCTCCCCCGCCGCGCGAGCCTCGAAGCGGTCGGCCGCCCCGGAGAGGATGACCGCGAGGTCGAAGGGCTTCGCGGCAACCTCGAGCTTGCCGGCGTCCAGGCGGGCGAGGACCAGGAGGTCGGAGAGGATGGCGTTCGTCCGGTCCGTCTCCTGGAGGATGTCCTCCACGAGCTCCCTGTCGTCTTCCCCATCGAGGCCGCGGTGGAGGACCTCGGCGTCGGCCCGTATAAGGGTGAGCGGGGTCTTGAGCTCGTGGGAGGCGTCGGCGATAAACGTTCGCTGGCGCTCGAAGGAACGCCTGACGGGGCGCATCGCCCGACCGGACATAACCATGCCGCCGACGGTGGCAAGCCCCAAGGCCCCGAGCCCGATAGTTGCGAGGACGAAGACCAGATTGCTCACCGTTTCGCGCACGACGCCGGGCGCACGGGCGACCTGTACGACGCCGACGATCGTGCCGTAGCGGTCCTTCACGGGGGAGGATGCCACCGCCACCTCGCCCTCCGACCCCTCGACCTCTCGCACGAATGGATGGTCGCTCTGGACCGCCTGCCCGGCGAGTTCGACGGATGGAATGCCGAGAAGGTCGGCGTTCTCGGTGCGCTTTAGCGTCCGGCCGTCCGCGGTGAGGACCGCCCAGGCGTGGGTGGGCCCGAAGGGGTTGTCCGCTTCGTCGGCCTTGTAGAACAGCACGTTCGACACGGTTACGGTCTGCTGCCCGAGAATCTGGTTCTGCTTGAAGGTGATCTGCCTCTCGAACCAGACGACCGCGACGGCCCCGAAGAGGAGCAGGATGAGGGCGAGGATGCCGACGTAGCCCATCGTGAGGCGCAGGCGAATGCTGTCGAACATCAGCGCGGCCCCGGCTGGGGTTCGAAGGTGTAGCCGACGCCTCGCACGGTGCGGATGTGGGACGCTTCGCCCTCGCGGTCGAGCTTCTTTCTGAGGTAGGAGACGTAGAGGTCGACGACGTTGGTGTAGACGTCGGCCGAGGCCCCCCACACGGTGTCGAGGAGGACGGAGCGGGTGAAGACCTGCCCGGGGCGCTGGAGGAGGGTGGCGAGGAGGGCGAACTCCTTGGCGGTGAGGTCTACCGCCTCGCTCCCGTGGCGGACGACGTGGCGCACGGGGTCGAGCGTCACGTCTCCGCCCTCGAGGATGGACTTGTCGGAGCCCTCGGCCCACGGCCTGCGGGTCAGCGCCCTTATGCGCGCGAGAAGTTCGGGGAAGGCGAAGGGTTTGGGGAGGTAGTCGTCGGCGCCCGCGTCGAGGCCCTCGACGCGGTCTTCGATCTGGTCGCGCGCCGTGAGCATGAGCGCGGGGGTGGCTATCTCCGCTATGCGCAGGCGCTTGATAAGCTGGACGCCGCTCAGGTCCGGGAGCATCCAGTCGACGACGAGCAGGTCGTGGCCGCCGGAGAGCGCCCGGACGAGCGCCGAGCGCCCGTTCGTCTCCGTCTCGACCGCGTAGCCTTCTTCCTTGAGGACGCGCGAGATCAGGCGGGCAAGCCTCTCCTCGTCTTCCACCACAAGAATCCTCATCGTGGCGCTCATTATCGCCCCTTCCGCGCGAACCTGTCCCGGAGGGCACGGTTTCTGTGGAAATCCTCACGGTTTTCAAAGTGGCGTCACAGGCCCGCGGGATTTACTGGTAGCACAACAGAAACGCCTACCAGGATTTTCGACTCGAGAGGGAGGCCATGACGCACCACGCCAGACAGGTAAGAGAAGGGGATACGCCGGAGCTCCTTGCGGGCTACCTCTCCCGGATCAGCCGGGGCAGGCTCCTGACCCACTCCGAGGAGCTGACCCTCAGCAAGGCCGCCAACGAGGGCGACGAGAGGGCCCGTCAGAAGCTTATCGAGAAGAACCTGCGCCTGGTCGTCTCGGTCGCCAAGAAGTACCGCGGCATGGGGCTCCCCTTCGAGGACCTGATCCAGGAGGGCAACATCGGCCTGATGAAGGCGGTGGAGAAGTTCGACCCCGAGCGCGGCTTCCGCTTCTCGACCTACGCGACGTGGTGGATACGGCAGGCCGTGCAGCGGTCGGTCACGGACAAGGGGCGCACCATCCGGGTCCCCGTCCACATGGCGGAGAAGATCCGGAAGATGAACCGGACGTACAACGAGCTTTCGGCGGAGTTGAACCGGGAGCCGACGGACGAGGAGGTCGCCGAGGCCCTGGGGTGGGAGGTCGAGGAGGTCGCCAGCGCCTTGCGGGCGATGCCGGACGCGACGAGCCTCAACCAGCCTCTGAGCCGCGAGGAGGGCGCGACCGAGCTCGGGGAGCTCGTGGAGGACGGGCGCGCCCCGAGCGGGCCGGAGAACCTGATACGGGAGCTCGAAGCTTCGAGCCTGAAAGAGGCGGTGGAGCGCTTGCCGGAGCGCCAGCGCTACGTCCTGATCCGCCGCTACGGGCTCGACGACCGCAAGAAGTCTACTTTGGGCGAGCTCGCCGGCGAGCTCGACGTCTCGCGCGAGAGGGTCCGCCAGATCCAGCGCGAGGCCGAGAAGCTCCTCAAGGGTGGTGAGTACCAGCAGATCCTGAGAGGGGTAGTCGCATGAGGCGTTTTGCGTCCCTCGTAGTAGCAGCGACGCTCGGCGCAGCCCTGGTCCTCGGTTACGGCTCGCTCTTCGGCGGCGGGTCGGAGGTGGTCGAGCCCAGGAGCGCGTCGGCCGCGCCGGCCGGGGAGGAACTCGTGGCGAGGGTCGCGGCGGAGATAGAGCCTTCCGTGGTCCAGGTGAACGTCTCGGGCGCGCAGGGGACGGCCTTCGGCTCCGGGCAGGGCGTGGGGAGCGGCATCATCTACCGCGAGGACGGCTACATCGTCACCAACAACCACGTCGTCGAGGGCGCCTCGCAGGTAAGCGTGGCCTTCACCGACGGGACCACGGAGGAGGGCGAGGTGGTCGGCACCGACCCCGCGACGGACGTCGCCGTGATCCGGGTAGACCGCGACGGCCTGCCCGCGGCGAGCTTCGGGGACGGGCGGAACCTGACCGTCGGCCAGACCGCCGTCGCCGTCGGGAGCCCGTCCGGCTTCCAGTCCACCGTCACCTCCGGCGTCGTCAGCGGCGTCGGCCGCGAGGTTCCCGCGGCGCTGACGGGCGGACGGCAGGAGAGCGCGCTCGTGGACCTGATCCAGACCGACGCCGCCATCTCCCCAGGCTCTTCCGGCGGCGCTCTCGCCGACCGCTCGGGGGAGGTTATCGGTATGAACGTGGCCTACCTCCCCCCGGGACAGACCGGGGCGGAGAGCATAGGATTCGCAATCCCCTCGGATACCGTCGTCTCCGTCGCCGAGCAGCTTATCGAGACGGGCGAGGCGACCCAGCCCTACCTCGGCGTCACCCTCTCCGACCTCAGCCCCGAGACGGCCCGCCGTTTCGACTCGGCAGAATCCGGAGCGCTCGTGGCCGAGGTCGAACCCGGGGGCCCCGCAGAGTACGCAGGCCTGAGGAGCGGAGACGTAGTTACGGTCCTAGGGTCGGAGGAGGTCAGAAACTCCGGCGACCTCCTCTCCGTCCTCCGCCACTACCGCCCCGGCGACACCGTCGAGGTTACCGTGGTGAGAGACGGCGGAGAGAGAACCTTCGACCTGGCGCTCGGCGAGCGGGGGGCCTGACGCAAAAACAGGCCGCTCCCCCGGCCTCGTAGCCTCCGGGCAACGGGGCCATTGCCCGGAGGGAGCCACCAGGGGCCGGGAGGCGCATGGCAGGCTCGTCGTCGTAGCCGCGGGAGGCGACCAGGGAGCGGATGAGCCAACCCCGACACCCGCTGGCGCGGCGAACGGGAGCCGGAAGGGGCGCAGAATGGCGTGCCTCACCGCGAGCTGCGCGTCGCGAGTGCCGGCGAGCGTCGGGCGGCCCGCTAGAGATCCTCTTCGACCTGGTCTTCGTGGTCGCGGCGCTCGACGGCAGCCTGCGAGAAGATCCCCCCGTTAGATTTCTCGGCCGTCTCTTGCTCTTCATGCGCGTCGGTCGGTGCGCATACGCTCCACGCGTCCCTCGCTGAAGCGGAGCGGCAGAGGATCCTTCCCGACGGCCCTCGGTCCACCCGTCTGCCGGGTATTCCAGAAGAAAGGGGGTGGTCGACCTATTCTTTGCGGTCGCGGATCTTCGTGCGGCCTCGAGCACGGCTTCGGGAGCGGACCTTCTCGTACCCGATCCGCGGACCTTTGCGCCTTGTCGCTGCGTAGAGATCGGCGTAGAAGGTAGTTAGTTTGCCCGACTTCGAAGGACCCTGCGGTGTTCTCGGGGCCGGTGAGTAGCGACGGTCGCGGAGCCTGCATCGGGCTGGTAGGGTAGGTTATGGTGCACGACCTCGACCGTACGAGTCCGGCTCGGCGGTCACCCATGTTCGTATTGCTGTCGGCCAACGCGGTCTCCATGACGGGAAACGCGATGGCCAACGTCGCCATCCCCTGGTTCGTGCTCCAGACCACGGGAAGCGCGGCCAAGACCGGCCTCACCTTCGCCGTGATCGGCCTCTCCAACGTGCTAGCGGCCTTCTTCGGCGGGCCCGTGGTCGACCGTTTGGGCTACAGGCGCTCCAGCGTCCTCGCGGACGTCCTGAGCGGCGCGGCGGTGGCGCTGGTGCCGCTGCTCCACGTAACGGCAGGGCTTGCCTTCTGGCAGCTTCTGGTGCTGGTGTTCGTGGGAGGCGTCGTCGACGTTCCCGGGGCGACGGCTCGTCAGAGCATGCTCCCGGACCTCGCCGTCGCGGCGCGGATGCCGAAGGAGAGGGCCAACTCCGCCTTCATCGCGGTCCGGCAGGTCTCCGGCTTCGTCGGCCCGCCGCTGGGCGGGGTCCTCGTTGCCTTGGTAGGGGCCACGGGCGTACTTGTGGCTCAACGCTTCCACCTTCGCCGTCTCGGCGGCGGCGATCCTGCTCGGCATCCCGGCGCTTCGCCTTAGCACGGCCCCTCGAAGCCAGGTCGGGATGCGAGGGTACGTCACCGAGCTTCGCGAAGGGCTCGGTTTCTTGTGGCGAGAGCGACTGGTGCGGACCATCACCATGGGGGCGGTGGCGTTCAACTTCTTCTTCCTGCCGCTGCTAACGGTGGTTGTGGCGGTGTACGCCGAGCGCAACTTCGAGGACGCGTCGAGCTTTGGCTTCATGCTCGGCGCCTGGGCCGGGGGGTTGCTCCTCTCCAGCACGCTGTTCGGCGTCTTCGGGCACCGGCTGCCGAGGAGGATGATCTTCTCCCTGGCGGCGGTGGCTCAGGGCTTGCCGATCTGGGCGCTCGTGTTCTCGCCCCCGCTCTGGGTCAGCATGGCGGCGTTCGCCGTGGCGGGGCTCGCCAACGGGCCCATCGACCCGCTCATCTTCACCATCATCCAGGAGCGGACGCCGAAGGGGCTGCTCGGGAGGGTCAACGGCGCCTCCTTCGCGCTCGCCGTCGGTGTCGCGCCCTTAGGCGCCGCGCTCGCCGGATGGGCGCTGGGCGCCTTCGGCCTCGGACCGGTTCTCGCGGTGATCTCCTCCGGCATCCTTCTCGTCGCCCTCGCGCTGGTGTCCAGCCCTGCCCTTCGCGAGATGGACGCGGCGGAGGAACGCTGAACCTTCGATAAGTCCATGCCGGAAAGTCTCAAGGATCCGACGATCGGCATGGGGTACGACGCCGAGGGTTCGCAAGGTCCCCTCTAGCGGGGCTTCTTGCGGCGGACCTTCGGACGATGGTTCGGCGAACCTTCCCCGCGGGTGTACTTGGCGGAGCCCACGGAGAGGGTCGGGTAGAGGATGGCGGCGAGCGGGATGGGGAGCCAGAAGTTGAAGAGCCGGTAGCCGAGGACGGGGATGGCGACCTCGGGGCCCGCGCCCAGGAGAGCGAGGGTACCGATCAGGGTGGCCTCTACCACGCCCAGGCCCCCCGGGGTGAGCGGGAGGGAACCGAAGGTAGTCGCGACCCCGAAGGCTACGAAGAGCTCGATGCCGCCCGTCGGGACGCCCAGAGCGACGAAGATCAGGAACAGGCAGGCCGCGTCGAACGCCCAGTAGAGGACGGCGAGGGCGAAGAGCCTCGCGGCGGCGACCGGATGGTACAGGAGCTGCTCGCGGAGGGCCCGCACCTCGGATTGCAGCCCCAGTACGATCCTGGCGGCCTTCAGCTCCGTCTGGCGCCGCGACCATCTCCTCCTCAGGAGGAGGCGCCCCGCCCGGTAGAGCACCCCGGTCAAGAAGCGACGGGTGGCGTTCGGCGAGCGGTAGGAGAGGGTGGCGAGCAGGAGGGCGCAGAACGTCAGAAAGAGGGCGAAGACCGAGGCAGCGGTCGCCGCCCGGTTCAACTCTTGGTCCAGGATCAGGTAGACGAGGCTCGCGAGGAAGATGGCCGCGAGGGTCCCGTAGACGATCACGGAGGTCGTAGCGACGGCGAGGGCGCCGCGCGTGGGCTTGAGGCCGCGCAGGCGGAGCCCGGCGTAGGTGACGGCCGCCGCGGCGCTCCCGCCGCCCGGCAGGACCTTGGAGGCCCCGTGCTCGGCGACCGTGAGACGGAACATAAACCAGCGCCCGAGGCCCTGGCGTTTGCGGCTCCTCGCAGAGGCCCCGAGGCCAGTCGTCGCCCCTACCGTGCGGCCCAGGATCTCCGCGTAGCATGCGTAGCTCCCGAAGATCGCCAGAAAGGCCGCCCAGATGAGGGGACCGGAGGAGGTCGATATCAGGACGAACGATCGCTCGATGCCGGGGATGCGGGGCACCACGAGATGCACGGCGAGCCCCAGCGAGGCCAGGTAGAGCACGCTCCGAAGCAGGGTCTTAAGAGACATCGCCCCGCCTCAAGGAACGTCGGTTGTTCCTCACGTCCGCGTCCAAGCGCCAGAGCCTCCCGTCAGATGAAACCACCGACCCGGCCACCGAACGGCGAGGCCACGAGTGATCCCTACCCGCCGAACCTCATTTACTCCGGGCGAGGTAGACGCCAGCGAGGAGTATAACCGCACCCAGGATCTTTTCGGGTCCGAAGCGCTCGCCGAGCAGCACGACGCCCGCCGAAACCCCGATCAGGGTGACGAGGTACTGGTAGACGAGCACCCGGTTGGCGCCCACCCTGCGAACGCCCCTCTGCCAGGCGGCGAACCCGAACGCGGCGGAGAAGAGCAGCGAGTAGATCGCCGCGCCCCACACGCTCCAGGCGAGCGAAGCGGCGCCCGGGAGTACCCCGACGGGGAAGAGTGCCGCGACCGGAAAGATCGCGAGCCCGCCGGCGACCATCGGGTAGGCGGCGACGCTCAACGGCGGGTGCCGCTCCAGAAGCGGGAGCGAGAGCACGGTGTAGCAGCCCCAGCAGATCGCCGCCCCCAGGACCAGAAGGTCTCCGGCGAGGGTATCCCCGTCGCCCAAAGAGAGGCCTCCGGAGACTACGAGCCCGACCCCGAGCAGGGCGAGCGCGAGCCCCGCCACACCCCTCGGACGGGGTCGTTCGAGGCCGAGAGCGAAGCCGAGGAGCATCCCCCAGATCGGGGCGGTCGAGAAGATGAGAGCGGAGTTCGCTGCGGTGGTTATCCCGACGCCCACGGCGAGAAAGGGTTGCGCCGCGGCGATGCCGACGGCCCCGAGGCCGAGCATGGGCAGCAGGTCTCGCCTGCCGACGTGGCTCGGCTCCAGGAGGCGTGCGAGCCCTACGAGCAGGAGCCCGGCGAGGGTGAAGCGCACCGCCGCGAAGAGTAGCGGGGACACGTCAGCCACGACGTGCTTGACGGCGACGAAGTTCGTCCCGAAAAAGAAGACTGCCAGGAGCAGCGAGAGCTCGACGAGGAGGGAGGCGCGCCTGCCCCCCCCTCCCCCTTCTTCGCGGCCGGCTCGTCCCCAGGCGTCGCCTCAGCGGACGAAGTCGGTCCCCTTCTCGAGGCCGCTGATGTAGGCCGAGATCAGGCGGGCGCAGCCGTCGAGGTCGCCGAGGTCCACGACCTCGTTCGGGGAGTGCATGTAGCGGTTCGGGGCGGAGATGAGCCCCGTGGCGATGCCGGCGCGCTGGAACTGTATGCCGTCGGCGTCCGTCCCCGTCGAGCGCGAGTCGGCCTCCAAGGTGTAGGAGATGCCCTCGGCCTCGGCGGCGTTGATGAGGCCACCGGAGACGATCGGGCTGAGGTTCGTGGCGCGCTTGATAACCGGGCCGGAGCCGAGGGCGTGGTCGCCGTGCTCGTTCTTGGAGACGCCGGGGGTGTCGGTGGCGTGGGTGACGTCGACGGCGATCGCGGCGTCAGGGTCGAGGCCGAAGGCGGCGCCGCGGGCGCCGTAGAGCCCGATCTCCTCCTGCACGCTCGCCACCGCGACGACCTCCGCCGCGAGCCCGTCGGCCTCGGAGAGAAGCCTGAGGGCTTCGAGCACCACGAAGGCGCCCATCCTGTTGTCCAGGGAGCGCGACGCGATGCGGTTGTTCGGCAACTCGAGGACGGGCTGGTCGATGACGCCTACGTCCCCGACGCGGACCTTTTTCTTCGCCTCGTCGCCGTCCTTGGCGCCGATGTCGATCCAGAGGCTCTTTATCTCGGAGACCTTTTTGCGCTCCTCGGGCTCCATAACGTGGATGGCCTTCTTGCCGATGACGCCGGGGACCTCGCCGGCCTCCGTCTGCACGAGGATGCGCTGCCCGACGAGGACCTGCGGGTCCCAGCCGCCGACGCCGGTGAAGTGGAGCAGCCCCGAGTCGTCGACGTTGGTGACCATCAGGCCGATCTCGTCTATGTGCCCGGAGAGCATGATCCGCGGCGAGCCCCCGGGGTTGATTGTGGCGAAGGAGTTGCCCATCCTGTCGCCGCGTACCTCGGCGAACTTGGCGGCCTCCTCGCGCCACACCGCCGCGGCGGCGCCCTCGTAACCGCTCGGACCCGGCGTGGATAGCAGCTTCTTCAAGAACTCGTAGGATGCGTCCCTCATGCCTTCCCTTCTTACTTCTTCCGTCGGCCCCCGCCCGGGAGCCGAAACAGCAACCCCTAGAGCATACCCCTCAACCGGAGATCCGTAGCTCCAGGCGTCCTCCGCTCAGGCCCTGCCCGTCTCTCCCGACGACGCGGTACGGCAGCTCCACCTCGAACGTCCCGACGAACGGATCGGGGCGCACACGCAGCGTCCGTTCGTCGACCCACTCGGGGACGTACTCCTCCCCGTCGAGCACGAGCCCATCGGGGTAAGGCGGAGGATGAGAGGCCTCGCGACCGGGCTCGTTGAGGCAGAGGAAGAGCGAGAGGCCGTCGCAGAGCTTCAGGAGCCGCAAGCCGTGCTCCAGAATCTCGACGTCCTCGTCGGGGAGGTCGCGCCTCAAACGCTGCTGCCTCAGGTTCTCCGCCTCCCGGAACCGCACCTCGGCTTCGTCCTCGGAGCCTTGCATCAGCGTCGCGTAGTGCATGCTGGAGAGGCAAGCCGCGTAGGGGTCGCGCTCCTCCAAAAGGTCCAAAGCGGCCGCGAAGGCCCGCACCTTTGGCTCCGGAGGGTAATCCAGGAAGTCGTGGGGGCGGCCGGTCTCGTCGTTCCAGATCACGGACCCGTCCAGCTCCTGCCAGCCCAGGTCGTGCTGCGCTATGGCGTAGACCGTGGACGGTGATGGCTGCGGCCTCCTGCCCCAGTGACGGGCGATCTCGCCCGCCACCAACCCGTGATCGTGCTGCCCGATCAGCACGAACCCTTCCCGAACCTCGCGCACTATCAAAACGTCCTCCCGAAAACTAGTCAGCCGGTCAGCATTTCAACAGGGAAGAGAAGACGTCGCAACCGCTGGGCTTTCGACAAGACTTGTGTGGTTGGGCTTTAAATCAGCACCTACAAGGTAACGACAAGCACCAGGGGCTGACATCCCAACGGGCTGAAATGCCAACGGGCTTACAAAACCGGCCGTCGGTCGACGGCGAGGGGCGAGACGAGGCGGTCGTCGGCGAGAAAAGCCTCCTGGGCCTCTTCGGAGTCTTCCTCCGGGACGGTGACGAGCACGAGGGCGAATCCGGAGGGGAATGCCTCGGCCCATTTGTCCGCCAGGGTCTCCGGGAGGCCGAGGGCGAGGAGTTGCTTTTGGAGGCGGGGACGCCGGTGGTACGCGACGAGGCCGACTACCGAGGCCACGGTGAGGACGGCCTGCACTACGAGGCCAGTCCACAGGTGGACTACACCCATCAGGAAGCTGACGGTCGAGGCGGAGAAGAAGGTGCTCGCGAACTCGAACCACTGCATGCGCGAGAGGCCAGTCTGGACGGGCCGGACGCGGGCCTCGGGGAGTAGGTTCTCGGCGAGCGGAGCGTCCCGTCGGCGCGCGAGGACGAGTACGGAGTCCGGGGCCAAGTCGAGCGACGAGAGCCGGTCACCGAGGCCATTAAGAGTCCCAGCGTCCGTGGCGACCGCTCCTATGGTGTGGTAACGCGGGATGCTCATAAAGCCTTTCTATCTCAGGCACCCGACTCGGCCCGTAAGCCCCTTCACGCCGAGGGAGCGGGTACCCCGAGGCTGCCTCTTAGAGCAGCATGAGGAGAAGAGCGGAGACGGCCGTCCCGATGAGCGCGCCGGCGAGCACGTCGAAGGGGTAGTGGACGCCGAGGTAGACGCGGGAGAGGGCGACGAGCGCCCCCGCGGCCACGAAGACGGGGGCGAGGACCGGGTAGAGGACGGAGAGGGTCAGGGCGCCAGCGGTGGCGGTCGCGGAGTGGCCGGAGGGGAAGGAGCTGGAGGAGGGGGTTTTTATGAGCGGGGCGATCTCGGTGTCCCAGAGGAAGGGGCGCGTCCGGTTGAACAGGTGCTTCGTGCACTCGGCGATAAGCCACGAACCGGCGATCGCCGCCCAGGGGACGGCGAGGTTGAGGGGCTCGAGGCCGCTCAAGATAAAGGCCCCAAAGGCCGCGGCGCCGAAGAGCGCCCCCGCCGTCCCCGCGACGGTAAAGGCCCTCATCACGCCGTCGAAAGGCTCCCACTTCACGCCGAAGACCTTCCGGAAAAGCGCCCGGTCGAGGTCCCGAATCTTCGTTACCCATCTCTTCAAAACCCAATGCTCCGTCAAAACGAAAGGACGAAAAAGCCGCGGTCGCGCCGCGATGAGCGCCGACCGGCCGCGTATTCTACACCCTTAGCGCGCCTTTTGGACGCCGAACCTCATGGCCCGTCTTGCCCGTCGTCGGTGTAGCCCGCCAGTGACGTCTTCTTTTTGGAGCCGATCACCTGCGCGTAATTTAGGAGCGTGACCAGGAAGACGCCACCTATGGTGTTGCCCAGGGTGGTCGGGATCAGGAACCCGCCGAGGTACTCGCCGAAGGAGACCTCCCCTCCGAAAACGGCCATCAGGACCTCCGCCGAGCCTGCGATGCAGTGCGTGAGCCCTGCGGCCGGGATAAGGGAGACGAGGACGTATACGATGAGGACTTGCGAAACTGTATCCCTGGAGGCTGCGACCAGCCACACCACGAGCGCTACCAGCCATCCCCCGAAGATGCCTTTGACGACCACGGCCCAGAAGCCGTACCCCAGCTTGTGGGAGACCTCGCCGAGCAGAACCTCCATGGCGCCGGGCTGGAGCAGGTGCCCGTAGACCACCGCGGCGGCGAAGATCGCCGTGCCGACGAGGTTCGAGGCGAAGACCACCGCCCACAACCGCAGCAGGTTCGCACGTTGCTCAGGCGCGAGAGCACCACCGTCACCGGGGTCACCGTGTTCGCCGTATAAAGCTGGGCGCGACCTAGAGTAACGATAAGGAACCCTATTGGGTAGGCCAGCATCGCGAGCGGCCCGATACCACCAGTCATCGAGCCGACAACCGTGAGGGCCAAGGCGGAGAAGGAGATGTTCAGCCCGGCGGCCAGCCCAGAGAAGGCGAGCCCCGCCGAGGCGCGCCCGAGCTCCTCCCGCCCGTCCTCCACGACGGCCTCCAGAATCTCCCCTGCTGTCTTGGAAGCACCCATGGCCCCGGCATGCTACTACGCGCCCCAGGCGAGAGGCGGCGTGCGGTGTCGGGGGGCACATCTCCTACCCGTTACGCTTTCTCAAGTAGAATATCTTTGCAAACTACGCATCTTCGAAAGGGGCTTTTCATGGACCGTGAGATAGTCAAGAGTATAGTGGACGAGGCTCGCGAGGAAGAATCGAACCTCGTGGTATGGGACAAGAGGGATACCTTCACCATCGAGCCCAAGGCCGAGGTCTCCGTCGAGGACGAGTACCTCAAGGTGAAAATGGACGACGGCAAGGCGACCGTGTACGTCGAGTACGACGCCATCTACAAGCTCGTCGTCGAGAAGGATCGCTCCTCCCGCCCCGGCACCCGCGCGGGCTTCGGCGCCACCCGCAGCTAGTCGTCACGCCGCCGCGGGCGGCTCCGGGCCCATCATCCCCCATGCGCGCGGCGCGGTCGCTCGGAAACCGCGTAACTCCGGTTCGGTCCCACGGCGAACGTGCCGCGTTCGGGTGCCCAACCCGTCAAGCAGACGAGGCCGTCTACGGCCCTCTTGCTAGCGGGTTGACATGTCCCTGCTCTAGGAAGACTCCATGATCTCGGTGCCGCCAGGCCGGGCGACTACGGCGGAGCGGACGAGGCCGACGAAGAGACCGGTCTCCAGAGCACCGGGGATCCGTTTTATCTCCATTTCGAGCGCGCCGGGGTCGGGGATACCGCCCGGGAAGCGGCAGTCGGCGGTGTAGTGCCCGCCGTCGGTCACGTAGGGTCGTTCCGGGTCACCGGTCTGGGAGCCGGAGCCCTCCAGCCTGAGGGTCGGCTCGCACCCCAGGGCGGCCAGGGCTTCGAGGGTGACCTCGTGGCCGAACGGCTCGATCTCCACGGGCAGGGGGGACTCTCCCAGGGAGTCGACGACCTTGGATCCGTCGGCGACCACCACCAGGCCGTTCGAGCTCGCGTGGGCCACGATCTTCTCCCTCAAGAGAGCGCCGCCGAGGCCCTTGATGAGGGACAGGTTCGGGTCGACCTCGTCGGCCCCGTCGATCGTCAGGACGGGACGGGCCTCCGAGAGGGCCAGGATCGGGATGCCGACCTCACGGGCGAGGGCGGCGGTTCGCGCCGAGGTAGGGACTCCCCTGATGCCGTGGAGCTCGCCGGCGGCGATGGCCTCCCCGATCCTGCGGACCGCGTGCGAGGCGGTCGAGCCCGTCCCGAGCCCGACCACGGTGTCGCTCTTTACGTACTGCTCGACCGCCTTCTCGGCGGCGGCGCGCTTCAGGTCCTCCGCCAAGCTTTGCCTTCCCGGAATGGGTCCTACTGGCCTACGACCTCTACCTTGGAGGCCTGCTTGCCACGCCTCCCCTCGACGACGTCAAACTCCACCTCGCTGCCCTCTTCGAGCGTGCGGAACCCCTCGCCGACAACCTCCGAGTAGTGGACGAAGAGATCGTCGCCCCCGGCTTCCGGCGTGATGAAGCCGTAGCCCTTCTCGTCGGAGAACCACTTGACCTTACCGCGTACCACGAGACACCTCCGGTTCGGTTTCTCGCGAGGACCGAGGCTAACGGCCCCCGGGAGCATCTACTCTCGCCGCCCCATCCCTTACCGGTGCGGCACGGCGGGACTCTAGCACCACCCTCCCGCAGGGGCAACTACTATTCGGGCGGCTGCACCCCGAGGCGCACCGTTACATCGCGCGGCTCCTCACCGGGGGTTACCACGGTGAGGGGTAGATCGTCGCCGGGCTTGAGGGAGTTGACGACCTCTATCACGTCGTCTGGCGTCGAGACGGGCTCGCCCCTGACCTCGGTTATGACGTCCCCGATCGGGACGGGGAGGCCGGCTACGTCCTCCTCGCGCCCCTCGCCGCCCTTGAGCCCGGCCTCGTCGGCGGGGCCACCACGGGTCGTCTTGCTGACGATCGCCCCGTTCTCGGGGAGCCCGAGCTCGTCGGAGAGCTTCGCGGCATCCCGCCCGGAGTAGGCCGCAAGCTCCCCTATGCCGACCTGGAACATGCTCACCCCGATAAAGCCGTGCTCGACCCTTCCGGTCTCGATAAGCTGCTCGACCACGCCTTTGACCGTGTTGACGGGGACCGCGAAGCCGACGCCCTGGAAGCCACCGGTCTCCGAGAAAATCTGCGAGTTCACCCCGACGACCGTGCCGCGGGCGTCGAGAAGCGGCCCGCCCGAGTTGCCGGGGTTGATCGCGGCGTCCGTCTGCACGGCGCCGTTGATCGTGTAGTTGTTCGGCGCCTTTATCGGCCGTCCTACCCCGCTGACGATGCCCGTGGTGACGCTTATGCCGACGTTGAGCGGGTTGCCGATCGCGATCACCGGATCCCCCACCCCCAACGCCTCGGAATCTCCGAGGGTAAGGGGCTTCAACGTCTGCTTTGGCGCATCGACCTGCAGGACGGCGAGGTCGGTCGAGGGGTCCTCCCCCACTACCCGGGCCTCTTCCCTGGCCCCGCTCGCGAAAGCGACCGACACGCTGTCGGCGCCATCCACGACGTGCTGGTTTGTAACCACGTGGCCCTGCTTGTCGATCACGAACCCGGAGCCACCGCCCGGCCCGACCTCGCGGGAGGCCACCTCGACCGTGACCACGCCGGGACCGTCCTGGTTGTAGACCTCCTGCACCGAAGGACCTTCCGCGCTGCCAGGGTCCACGCTACCCGTCGGCACCGCCCCACCCGGCGCCTCGGTGATCGTCACATCCTTAGAGCCACCGCCGTCGATGTTAGAGATCCCGAGGTACACCAGAACCGTGGCTATAAGCCCGCCGATGATCGCCGAGACGACCGCTGTGAATGCCGTTTTCAGAACTAGTCCTCTCCGTAGCTTTCAGCAGGCATATTGTATACAAGCCTGCCCTACGTACAGGTATTCCCGCACCCATTCGTCAAGCAGCGGTGAGACCGTCCAGTTTCCACTGCCCGTTCTCCTGCACCAAGAACGCAGTTGCGTCCACAAAGTCGGTTCTGTTCGTGTGTGTGGCCCGGGTGCTGAAGGAAACCTCCGCGGTGCCATCTCCCGTGATGGTGGCGACCGGTTCACGCGTGTACTCGATCCGCTGCAGGGTCGCGAATTGGTCGGTCCAGTTGGCCGGTGCTCCAAGCTGCTCCTGGTAGCGGGAGGAGAGGAAGTTCCAGGCATCCCGGTAATTCTCGCTAGCCGCCACGTTGTAGTGATCGACTATCGTCTGAGCAGCAGCTTCCTCCGTAAGCCCGTCGGGCTCGTCCGAGCCCGCGGCGGCTCCTTGATCGCCACCCGCGGGTGGCGTTTCGGGCTGCTCCGCTTGCCGCTGTTCCTGCGGCGCATCCTGCGCCTGCTGATCAGGCCGCTCCTGGGGTTGCCGATCGGGCTCATCCGCCGGCTCTGCGTTGTTTGCCGGAGGGTCATCCTGCCCGCCGTTGTCCGCAGGAGCCTCCTCCTGCCTGTTTTCCTGCGGCGGATTCGATGCCGTGCGGTCTTCGCTGCCTCCGAAGGCCGCGAACGCCGTGATGCCCAGCAGGACCAGGAGCAGCGCCGCCAAGGCCAGCGTGAGCGGTCCACGTCTCCGACGCTGGGATCTCTCCTGGACGGGGGCTGCCGTCGGGGCCGGGCCAGGAGCCCGTCGGGTGGGACGGGTTTCGGAGGTCGGGGGAGCCGGAGCCACCGCCTCTTGGCGGCTCCTGATCGCCTCCTCCCGGAGCTTGTCGCGGACCTCTTGGGCGGTCGGGCGGAGCTCGGGGTCCTTGGAGAGGCAGTCGAGGATCAGGGCCTCGATCCTCCCGTTCACCCCGACGCCATTTCTCTTCGGCGGGGCCGGGGACTGGTGGATGTGTTGCCCGGCGACCTCCATCGGGGTCCCGACGAAGGGGGCCTCCCCGACCGCCGCCTGGTAGAGCGTCACCCCGAGGGCGTAGACGTCGCTCTTGGGGGTCACTTTCTGGCCCTGAAGTTGCTCCGGGGCGGAGTAGAGGGCGGTACCGAGGTAGGCGCCGGTCCGCGTGGCTTGCGAGGTGGCGGCGTCGAGGGCCCTCGCGATACCGAAGTCGGTGAGCTTCGGCTCGCCGTAGGCGTCGATGAGGACGTTGTGGGGCTTGACGTCGCGGTGGACGACGCCGCGCTCGTGGGCGTGGGCGAGCCCCGCGGCGGCCCCCGCGCCGAGCCGCGCGAGATCCTCCTCGGAGAGGCTTCCCCTTTTGTCGATCATGTCCTTCAAGTCGCCGCCGGGGACGTACTCCATGACGATGTACGAGACGTTCTTGCCCTCGAGTTTGGCCTCGCCGGCGTCGTAGACCTGGACTATGTTCGGGTGGGAGAGCTTGGCGGCGGTGCGTCCCTCGCGTCTGAAGCGCGCCCCGATGTCCGTCTCGTCGTGGCCGGGTTTGAGAACCTTGACCGCGACGGGGCGGTCGAGGACGGTGTCCTTGCCCAGGAAGACCCGCGCCATGCCGCCCGAGCCGATCTCGCGCTCGAGGACGAACCTGTCTCCGAGGAGAAGCCCGTTCATGCCGGCTGGCACGCCCCTTCCCTGACTAGACGACCTCGCGGCCCATCGCCTCGGCGAAGGGACGGAGGCTCTCCCTGAGGCCCATGAGCGCCTCGACGGGGAGCGCCTGCTCCGCGTCGCAGAGGGCGGCCTGCGGCTCGTGGTGGGACTCGACCATCAGGCCGTCCGCCTCGGCCGCCACGCTCGCCTTCGAGAGCGGGACGACGAGGTCGCGCCTTCCGGCCGCGTGCGACGGGTCCACGATCACCGGCAGGTCCGTGAGCCGCTTCGCCACGATCACCGCCGAGAGGTCGAGCGTGAAGCGCGTCGAGGTCTCGAAGGTGCGGATGCCCCGCTCGCACAGGACTACGTTCTCGCCCCCGGCGGCGGTTATGTACTCGGCAGCGAGGATCCACTCCTCCACCGTCGCCGCGAAACCGCGCTTGAGGACGACGCCGTGATCGGACCCCGCGATCGCCGAACCCACAGCCTTTAGGAGCGCGAAGTTAGCCATGTTGCGAGCCCCGATCTGCAAGACCTCCGCGTGCTCCATGATGAGCCCTATGTCCGCGGGGTCGAGGACCTCGGTGACGGACTTGAGGCCGAGGCTGCGGGAGACCTCGGAGAGGATCTTCAGGCCCTCTTTCCCGAGGCCCTGGAAGGAGTAGGGGGAGGTTCGCGGCTTGAAGGCGCCGCCGCGGACGTACTCGTAGCCGGCCCCTTGGACCATCTTGGCGGAGGCCTCGAACTGCTTGTGGCTCTCGACCGTGCAGGGACCCGCGATCACCCGAAAGGCGCCCGGTCGGATCAGGCCGTTCCCACTCTTCGCTCCCGTCTTTACGCCGCTCTCGATAATATCCATCCCTATCGGGAAAACTCCTCGCGTTGCATCTCCAGGTCGCGGATGCGGTGCAGGATAAGCTCGAAGATCTCGCGCATCGACGAGTCGTAGATCGGGCCCTCGTTTATCTCGGCCACGCGCCTCAGAATCTCCTCCTCGCGCCTGGGATCGAAGAGCGGCCTCCCCGCCTCCGCCTTCGTCGCGACGATCTCCTGCACGAGCCGCGCCCGCTCGTTGAGGATCCGGACGAGCTCCCCGTCGACCTCGTCGACCCGCTCCCTGAGCTCCCGAACCCTGGCCCCTGTCTCCGCATCACCCATGAATGCCCGATTTTATAAGTGGCCCCAACGTAAGGCAAACGGAGAAGGCAGACGGCGCCGCGCAGAGGCCGTTGAAAGCCTCCCCGAAGAGGGCTAGGCTAGTCCTACGCGGTCAGCCGCGGACGAACGAAGTCAGACCGGCCGACCGGCCGGAAGGAGAGAGCTTGAACTTCCGAGCAGAACTGGACTCCCTCAGGACATACGTCCCCCCGAAATCCTGGAGGATGGCGGCCGAGGGTACGGACGAGCACCGCTACGCGAAGCTTACCTCCAACGAGCTCGCCTTCGGGCCGCTGCCCGAGGCCCGGGCGGCCCTCGCCGAGGTGCTGCCCCGCGCGAACCGCTACCCGGACAGCCACGTCTCCCGGCTACGTCAAGCGGTGGCCGACGCCAACGTCGGCACCGAGACAGGGAACGTCCTCGTGGGCAACGGGTCGAGCGAGGTCCTGTTCAACGCGCTCCAGCTCTTGCCCCCTGGCGGCGAGATCGTCTTCCCCTGGCCGTCGTTTAGCCTCTACCCTACGGTCTGCGCCGTCCTGGGCATGACCGCGCGCCCGGTTCCCCTGGACGAAGGGAACGGGATGGATGTCGAGGCGCTGCTCTCCGCCGTCGGACCTCAGACGCGCGCCATGATCGTTTGCAACCCCAACAACCCCAGCGGTACGTACCTTGCCCTCGACGAAGTGCGTGGGCTAGCCGACAGGTTGCCCGACGACGTGCTCCTGATCCTGGACGAAGCCTACGTGGAGTTCGTGGACGACCCGACCTACACGAACTCTCATGCGCTGGCCCTGGAGCGGGAGAACGTCCTCGTCGCGCGCACGTTCTCTAAAGCTTATGGGTTGGCGGGTCTGAGGATCGGCTACGGCATAGCTTCCGCCCCCATCGCAGACTACGCCGAGCGGGTCAGGTTCCCGGTCTCCGTCAACCTGGCCGCGCAGGTCGCGGCCACGGCCTCGATGTTCGCCCGTGACAAAATCCGCCAACGTGCGGAGTTCGTGATCGGGGAACGCAAGCGCCTGCAAGACGCCTTCGAGAACGCACGGCTCCCGTTTATCCCTTCGCAGGGCAACTTCGTGATGGTCCGGTTCGAGGCGGCCGATTTCGAGCGCGCCGGCATCCTCGTGCGCGAGGGCGAGGCCCTGGGCTACCCCGGCTGGAGCCGCGTGACGGTCGGGGATACCTGGGAGAACGACCGCGCCATCGGGGCGCTCTCCTGAGCCGGACCCTCGGGATAATCGGTGTGGGTTTGATCGGGGGATCGGTCGGGCTCGCGGCCAGGGGGGCCGGCTGGGAGGTGATCGGGGTGGACAGGCCCCCGGTCCTCGAGCAGACGGCCGACCTCGGCGCGATAAACCGCGCCTCCACTCTTAAAGAGGCGCGCGGCGCCGACATGATCCTGCTGGCGGCCCCGATCTCCAAGGTGGCCGACATCGTCGGAGAGCTCGCCCCGACGGACGCCCTCGTCACCGACGCGGCCTCCGCGAAGACGAGGGTCGTCGAGGCCGCCGAGAAGGCGGGGCTTAAGCGCTTCGTCGGCGGTCATCCCATGGCCGGAAGCCAGCTCTCGGGCGTCGAGCACGCCGGCGCCGAGCTTTTCCGCGGCGCGCGCTACTTCCTCACGCCGACGGAACGCACCGACCCGGCGGCCTACCGGGAGGTCGCCCGCTTCGTGCGCGAGGACCTCGGCGCCGTCCCGACGGCGGTCGAGCCGGAGAAGCACGACCTCCTGATGGCCGCCCTCTCGCACCTGCCGCACCTCATGGCCGTCGCCCTCCTCAAGGTCGCCTCGGACATCTCGCCGGAGGCGCTCTCCTTCGCGGGCCCCTCGTTCCGCGACCTGACGCGCGTCGGCGCCTCCAGCCCCGCCCTCTGGTCGGACATCCTCGCCGAGAACGCCCCCGCCATCGACGAGGCCCTCGCCGCCTTCGCGGGGACGATGGACGAGCTCGGCCGCGAGCTCCCCGACCGACGCCGCATAGAAGGCCGCTTTCGCGCCGCTCGCGAAGCGTACGACGCCCTCGGCGGCATCCTCGTCGAGGGGAGCGGCAGGAATGCCGAGCTCGCCATCCCGGTGGAGAACCACCCCGGCGTCCTCGCCGAGGTCACGACCCTTATGGGCTCGAACAACATAAACATCCTCGACCTCTACGTCCGCCACTCCAACACCGAGCGCGCCGCCCTCGTCCTCACGGTGGACTCGGGAGCAGCGAAGGAAGCGAAGGAGCTACTCCGGGGCGCGGGCTTCAGCGCCGAGCTGGAGGGATAGCCGGGATCCTCCCCGTTACCCGCCCACCCTGCGCGACATCTCCTCGAAGAGCCGATCGCACTCCTCTTCCATGACGCCGCCGACCGCCTCGAAGCCGCCGAAGGAGGAGCGGCGGGAGACCTCCTCGCAGGGCAGGTCGATCTGGGGCAGCCCAAGCCGTTTGAGCGTGCCTATCGAGGTGCCGTAGACGACGCGCGGGATACCGCTCCACAAGATCGCGCCCGAACACATCGGGCAGGGCTCGGCCGTGGTGTACAGGACCGTGCGGCCCCAATCGACGTCCGGGCGCTCCCGGGCGAGGCGGATGATGGCGTCCGTCTCCCCGTGGAGGACGGGACTCGTCTGCGCGTCGTTTAAACCCTCGGCGAGGACCTCCCCGGTCCCGAGGTCCGAGATCACGCACCCGAACGGCGCCTCGGGGTTGCCCCGCGCGATCTCCAGGGCCCGGCGCATGTGGGTCTCGTGCTCCACGCTCAACCCTTCAGTAGGTGCCGGAAGGCGCCCTCGAGCTCGGGATGGCGGAACTGGTAACCCGTCTCCTTTAGCTTCGCGGGTTCGACGCGAGCGCTCGGGAGCAGAAGCTCGTCCGCGACCTCGCCGAGCATGAGCCTCGCGGCGGGGGCCGGGAGCGGGAAGATCGTCGGCCGGTTCACCACACCGCCCAACACCTTTGTGTACTCGGCGTTGGTAGGCGCATCGGGGGCGACGACGTTGACGGGACCTTCCAGGGAGTCGGTCTCTATGGCGCGGATCATCGCGCCGACGACGTCGTCGATCGAGACCCACGACCAGTACTGCCGCCCGCTGCCGATCTTCCCGCCCAGCCCGAGCTTGAAGATGGGCAAGGTCTGCCCGAGCGCCCCACCCTTCGTCGAGAGCACGATCCCGATCCGCGGGTGCACGACGCGTATCCCAGCCTCCCGCCCCGGGTCCGCGGCCCTCTCCCACTCCACGCATACCCTGGAAAGAAACAGATCCCCTGGCCCGCTGGTCTCCCTCAGCAGCTCGTTCCCCCGGTCCCCGTAGTACCCGATCGCCGACGTCGAGACCATGACCCGCGGAGGCGTCCCAAGGCCGGCGAGCGTCCGGGCGAGAAGCCCGGTCCCTTGCTTCCGGCTGTCCATGATGCGGGCCTTCTTCTGGGGCGTCCAACGGCCCTCGGCGATGCTCTCCCCCGCGAGATGCACCACGGCGTCTATCCCTTCGAGGCGCTCGGCCTCGATCGTCCCGGCAGAAGGATCCCAGCGCACAACGTCCTGCCCCCCGCCGCCCGAACGCACAAGACGCACGACGCGATGACCTTCCTCTTCGAGCGCCGGTACGAGAGCCGTCCCTATAAGCCCGGTAGAACCGCTAACGAGTACGTCCACCCCAGAACCTCCCCCAAAGAAAAACCGGCGCCGTTCCCACACATGTTAACGCGTGGGGCGTACGCCGGGAAATAATAAGCCGGAGCCCCGCACTATCAAATGGGGAAAGGGAAAGGAGGAGTTAGCACGATTCCCCGGCTTCACTATGTTCTACACGCACACATGTGCCGTGTCAAGGCGGTTTTGGGGTTTTCGGACAAATTGTGCTTTAGAGCACTTCGTGGTCGGGAGAGCCGGTCTGGAGTCTCCGCACCGCAGCCGGCGTTTAGACTCTGGCTTATGCGTACCCCCTCGCACGCGTTGCTCACATGGGCGCTGGCCGAGCGGGCCCTCGGGCGGGGGCTTGGGATTACCTCACTCCGGTGGACACTCTGTAGCTATGCCACCGCAGCCTC
>JADDPR010000089.1 GCA_016781775.1 Rubrobacter sp.
GTTGCAGATGTCCGGCTGGATGTACACGTTGTCGAACTCGTTGCGGATGATCGCGCCGGTCGGGCACGCCTGCTGGCAGGCTGCCTCGACGCAATGCTTGCACACGTCGCTCATGAAGTTCCATCGCCCGAGCCCGTCGAGCTCGGCGTCGCCGGGGAGGGTCTCCCTCACGTCCCCGGCGAGCGCGATCAGGTCCACGTCTCCGGAGAGGCGCCGCTGCTTCTTCGGGTTCTCGATAAAGGCGACGTGGCGCCAGGTCGTCCCGGAGAGGTGCTTGGTGTTGTCGTATGAGTCGCCGCTCAACTCGTACCCGTCGGCAGGGATCTGGTTCCACTGCTTGCAGGCAACCTCGCAGGCCTTGCAGCCGATGCAGACCGTCGTGTCGGTCAGGAATCCTGTCGCCACTGGTTATTTCCCTTCTAGGACTTTGCGCCGGATCTCTTCGACCGAGGCATCGGGTTTGGTGCTTACCCGGAACAGCTGGTGCCCGAGAGCCGCGTGCTGGGGGGAGAAGAGCCGCTCTACTACCCCCGTGCCCCGATTGTAGTAGACCCCCGGATCCAGCACCACAGTGTTCCGGACGGGCTTGAGGTTCTTCCTTGCGGCCTCCGGGTGCTCGGCGAGCCAGGCCCCGAGGTCCATCAACTCCTGTTGCGGGGCCTCCCGGAACGTCGTCTCGGCCCGCCAGGTGTCGCTCGTCGTGTCGCCTGGGGCGACCCGCGTGCCCCTAGGGGTCCTCACGGGATCCGTGTGAGCCCCCGGGGCGTCGCCTACGTTGTCGTTCTTGTAGTCGGTCATACCCGACCCGCCTCGAGGTTGGCGGTGAACGCCTTGGCCTCGTGGATGGCGACGTTGGCCTCCAGCGAGACTGGCATCAGATCGTTGACGACGTCGCCCTTGACGATTCCGTTCTGCCCGAAGTGGTAGGGCAGCCCGATGGTGTGTATGTCTCGCCCGTCGAAGCGCAGCACCGGAATGCGGTCGGTCACCAGGGCCTTGCAGTGGATCTTGCCCCGGCTGGTCGCGACCGTTACCCAGTCTCCGTTCTGGACTCCCTTTTCCTCGGCCAGCTTGGTGCTGATCTCGCAGAAAAGCTCCGGCTGCAGCTCGGAGAGCCACGGGGTCCAGCGGCTCATCGCCCCGCTGGTGTGGTGCTCGGTCAGCCGGTAGGTGGTCACCACGTAGGGGTACTTCGGGTCCATGGGCTTGTTGTACGGGTTGTCCGGACGATCGAAGAGCCTCGCGGTCGGGGTGTACTGGATCTTCTCGTAGAGAAGGTTCGGCACCGGCGACTCGACCGGCTCGTAGTGGATCGGCAGCGGGCCGTCCTTGAGGCCGACCGGTGCGAAGAGCCAGCCGAGACCGTCCCCGTTCACGATGAACGGACCGGTGCCCGGGATCGCGGCGTCCCCCTTGGCTCCGGGCTCCGGCCGGTAGGACGGCGGCTTGGTAGCGTTGAAGTCCGGGACGTCCTGACCGACCCACTTCCCCTGCTCCTCGTCC
>JADDPR010000369.1 GCA_016781775.1 Rubrobacter sp.
ACAAAGACTCTCATCGTGAGTGGCACAACGAATGGGGTCCGGTCACGTCGAGGATCCCGAAGTCCGCATGGGCTACGAGGTCATCGCAAAACCCCCCACAGTTGGAACATAAGCTTAGCTCCTCCGGTACGAATCTCACGACGCCAAACACACCGAGCTGAGGTTCCGTGCCCTGCTAGCCGAGGGCGGCGCCGGGCGGTTAGAATTGGCGGAGGCATGACGAGCTGCGCCGAGATAGACCGCACATCCAAGATGTCTCGCCCCCTGCACCTGGAGCTCAGGGCTTTGGACCCAGAGCCAAGGGCGGTAGAAGACACGAAGGACCGATCCGACCGGCCACAGGATACGGGTAAGGGTTTCGCCTCCGGCTCCGAGCGCCTCAAGGACCGATCTTGCCCGCGCGTCGAGGAGCACAAGCCGGCCTCGTGAAGCTGCTAGTCGGCCGTTGGAACCCGGACCTGAGACGATTCGAAGGGGAGGAATACGAGCGGTAGGTCGTCGAGAGGTTAAAGAAAGGAGGCGCGGCGCGGGCCGCTCCGCCAGAGTCGTAGCCCGCGCCGCCGTTCGATGGTAAGTGTATCGTTGGCCCGCGGTGGGGGCGATCCTGGATCTGACCGGGCGAAACGAGTAGCGAGGCTGAAGCGAGAGCTTGTCCTCCAATTGTTCTTAAAACAGGGTCAGTTTTGGTGCGCTGTAAGGAAGGCGCGGGAGCGCTGTGGCATACAGGGCCGGACCGGAACGCCGCCTGGAGGGCAGCACCTCCGGGCGGTGTTTGCGATGGAGAATCTAGGTTGGTCTGAATTGGGAGAGAAGGTCAGGTTCAATATTTTAAGGGAAGTGCCCAAGCTCGAAGAGCGAATGGTTCCCGATAGTCTTCGGGATGGATTTCTTGAGAGGGAATGGGGCGATTTCTTGACCGCGTGTGTTGTGTACGATCCGCCCGCCGACAAGCTCGTTGAATTTGCAGAGTACGGCGGCCCAACCTGGATCTCCCCGAGTCGTGCGCAGATTGAAGAAGAAGAACCGCAGAAGAGACACGCCGCTGTACCCGTATGTATCGTGCGAGATCCTGATCAAACCGAGATCAAGAGAGTAGTCCATATGATGAAAATCTTGGACGAGATTCACAAGTCTCATCCCGAGATCGACGTATGGAACTTGGTTGAAGAGAAGGGTTTGTTTGAGCGGTTTCGGTCTGAGATGGAGGACATCCCACGGCGATTTCACATAGAAGTCCGGGAAGACACCACCGCGAAAGACGTGGCGGATGCATACAGTCTCGTTAGAGAATTTCAGAAGGAGCAGAATCAGAGGGGGGGAGCTCCGCCTCGCGAACCCTTGATCGCCGTTCAGTGTGCAATTCTCTATGATCGGCACAACTTTGCAGACCCTGCCGACAAGAGGCGGCGCCAGTGGACGCATGCAAAGCTGGCCGAGCGGTTTGGGCTGAAATCAGGGCGGGCCGCGAAGGCATACGTCGAACTCGGACGCACAATCCTTAGAGAAACAAGGGTACAGTAAACCCTCTCCGATTATTCGTATCTTTTTACCTATAACCACACGGATTACGCTGGTCTTCGATGACCGGCCCATACCGCATATCGGAAGCAGCTAGGCAGCTTGGCGTAACGCCACAATACCTCCGAATCCTTGAGTGGGAGGGTCTCGCGCCGCCGGTTCGCCGCGACTTCAACGGCCGCATCTACACCGCGTTCGACATCGCCCTGCTACGGAGCATGGGCGTCGGTAATCGGCCTCGGCGTATCAAGCGAGCCGAGGAAGTCTTAGGAGGGACGCCGTGAGTGTGCGAGGGATCTTCTATGTCCCCCACCCCGACACGACACCAGAGGCAGAGGCTGGTGCACTCGCTAGCGTCTACGCATTCATCATGCGGACCCACGAAGAGAAGAAAAAGGCGGCCCGCCCCGGCCGCTCCCACGATGCGGAGGAATCCAAGAATGACCGCCCCACTGAACCAGAGTGTAACCGATAGCCTGCCGAACCTCCTAGGCGTCTCGGCGGAAAGCATCCCCGACGAGCTCAAGACGTACCGCGCGTGGGTCCTCTGGAAGCTCGCCCGCGTCGGCGACAGGTGGACCAAGCACCCCTACTGCGTCCACACCGGGCGTAGGGCTTCGAGCACGGACTCCAGGACCTGGGGACCATTCGAGGAGGTCTTTGAGGCCTACGAGGCCGGGGGATACGACGGTATCGGCTTCGTCTTCTCCAGCGGAGATCCTTTCTGCGGGGTGGACCTGGACGCCGCGGTGGACCCAGAGACGGGCGAGGTGGCCGATTGGGCGGCGAGGATCGTAGGAGGGCTCGACGGTTACACAGAACTCTCGCCCTCCGGCACTGGCCTCCACGTCATCGTGAAGGGCAAGGTCCCATCCGGCGGCAACCGCCGGGGTCCTGTGGAGATGTACGACCAGGGCCGCTTCTTCACCATGACCGGTCGCCCGTTGGGGGACGCTTGATCCCCGAACGTGCGGACGCCCTCCGCCGACTCCACGCCGAGCGCATCGCCCCGCCTACTACGACCGATTTAGCGTCCCGCCGTCCCGAACCCTATATAGGCAACGTGACGCGGGACGCTGCCCTCTCCGACGCCGAGGTCCTCGCCCTGTGCCGGAGGGCGGGGAACGCCGCGAAGTTCGAGGGGCTCTACGACCGGGGCGATACCGCGCCCTACAGAGGAGACGATTCCGCCGCGGACCTCGCCCTCGTGGGCGTCATGGCCTTCTTCACGCAAGATCCCGACCAACTCGACCGCCTCTTCCGGGGCTCCGCCCTGTGCCGGGACAAGTGGCTCCGGCGTCCCGACTACCGCCGGCGCACCATCGAGCGGGTGCTGGAGCGACAGACGGAGACCTACTTCCCGCCGGGCGCAGGGGTTCGCGTGGGCGTCAACGGGCACAGAGGAGCAGCGTCCCAACATCCTGGCTCTCATAGGGACCGGGGCGCAGGACGTAAGAAGCCGCAGGTGGTGAGGTTGTCGAGCGTGAAGCCGCCCGGGCCGCGTCGGTACGTGGTGGACGGCCTAATAGCCGCGGCCTACATCGCCCTCCTTCATGGAGACGGTGGGGTTGCCAAGAGCCTGCTGGCCCTGTCGCTCGCGGTGGCGGTGGCAGGGGGGAGGGGGACCTGGCTCGAGCGCCGTGTCGAGGGCGGTCCGGTGCTGTACCTGGACTTCGAGCTCACGGTCGAAGAGCAGGCGCGGCGCGTGTGGCAGCTGTGCAGGGGCGCGGGCCTCGAGGAGCCGCCCGAGAACCTCTTATATCTAGGCGCCGTTGGGTTCGGAGCGCGTGAGGCCTTTGAGGTGGCGCGCGAGACGTGCGAGGAGCGCGGCGTGAAGCTCCTCGTGGTGGACTCCTACGGCGTGGCGCTGCAGGGCGACGCGGAGGCCTCCAGGGACGTTATAGCCTTCCAGCACGAGGTCCTGGGCCCGTTCCGTGAGCTGGGGGCGGCCGTGCTCTTAATAGACCACCAGTCGAAGCTGCATGCCGGACAGTCCTACCAGAGCAAGGGCGCCTTCGGCAGCGTCTACAAGTCCAACCTCGCCCGCAGCGTAGTGCAGGCCGAGGCCACGGATCGAGGCGAGGGGACGCTCACGGTGCGCCTGCGCCAGAAGAAGCACAACTTCGGCCCGCTCGCGGAACCCTTCGGCGCGAAGCTGACGTTCTCCGAGGAGGCCGTGGGCCTCGAAGCCGTCGAGCTCGGGCCCGCGGAGCTCGCCGAGGAGGGGACGCTTACCGCCGCCGAGCGCGTCAAGCTCGGCCTCGCGGACGGTCCGGCCTACCCCTGGGAGATCTCCGACTTTACGGGGGTGCCGCTCAAGACCGTCAAGAACGCGCTCACGGGCTTGAGAAAACAGGGAGTCGTGGAGCCGACCGGGGAGATGGAGGGGCGCACGGAGCGGGTTCGACTCATCGTCCCGCGTCCCGTCCTCTATAAGGGGACCGGGACGCGGGACGCTACGAACGTGCCTCCCTCGGAGGACCTGGGCAACGTGCTACCGCTCGCGAAAGCTCCCGACCCAAAATCGCACGCTTTGGGCTGCCAGTGCGTCGATTGCGAATACGGGGAGGTGTAATGATCCTCCCCGAACTCCTGCGCGAGATCGAGAACCGAGGCGTCCAACTCGTGCCCGCCGGTGACCGGCTCCGCTTCCGCCCGAAGAGGAACCTGACCCCCGAGCTGGTCGCGGAGCTCCGCGAGCACAAGGCGGCCATCCTCCAGACCCTCAAGATGCGCGAGGGCGTCGACCCGGCACGGATCGAGGACGCCGGCGAGGTCCTCGAGATGGCCCGCGCCTACTTCGGCCTACTCCCGGAGGACCGCGAGGAGCCGCCCCTACCCGAGCCGGAGAAGGGCCACGACCCCCTCGTGCATCGTCACACCGCTAAGGCACGATTCTTCCGGGGCGTCCGCGGCCGCGACCTGGAGAAGAGGAAGCGCGAGGGCTTACCGCCCTGGATCCGGCTGGTGAACGCACAGGGGGGAGGGGGTGGGCGTTGACCTCTTTATGTGCCGGAATCAAGCGGGATGGCGGTCGGTGTGCGGTGGTCGTTGGGGCGTCGCAGACCTACTGTTACGCGCACGATCCCGCCCGCCAAGGGGAGCGCAAACGCAACGCCTCGCGCGCCGGAAAGAGCCGCGGCAACGGCGAGATAGCGGCCCTCAAGGAGCAGCTCCGCAAGCTCGCCGACGACGTCCTCGAGGGGAGGGTGGACCGCTCCTCGGCCGCCGTCGTGAACCAGATCATCAACACCCGCGCGAGGCTCCTGGAGGTGGAGCGGCGCATAAAGGAAACCGAGGAGCTAGAGGAGCGCCTGGAGGCCCTCGAGGGCGTCCTGAAGGGGAGGCAAGCGAGATGAAGGGGAAAGGCTTGGGGAGGCTCTACGACAGGCTGACGCCCGAGGAGAGGTTCCGCCTGGACGTCGAGGCGATGGCGAGGGGGGACCGCGAGGAATCCGAGCGCCTCACTCGCACCTGTCCGCGCCGAAACTACGTGATGAACGACCGGGGCTTCGCCGGGCGCTGGCAGCTCGCCATCGAACTCACCTTGAGGGTCTACGCCCGCGTAGCCCAACTCCTCGAAAGGCTTCACATGCTGGAGGCCTTCCGCACCCTCCCACCCTACGCCAACAGGCTCGCGCGGAACGTCGCGGAGGAGGCCTACTTCGACGGCCACAAGGCGGGGAGCCATTCGGCCTGGAGCGCCGCCGGCAAGACGGGCAACCCCCCGGCGTGGGACGGAGAGGACGAGGATCTCCACGACGAAGAAGAGGACCCCGTTATCGAGTGCGACCTGAAAGAGTTGGACGCGAAGGTGGAGAAGTACGGGGAGCTGATCCCCGAGATCCTAGACAGGATGGAACGCACGGTGACCGCGGATGCCCTCACCTGCTGGGAGGGGTTCGCGGTATTCTGCGCCGACCAGCTCGGGCTCGAGGCGGAGAAGGTCTTGCGGGTAGCTATCGAAGAGGAGGCGCCTCGCGTGGAGGCCATGAAGTCATCGGCGGAGCGACTGAGGCTGGAGGCAGACCCAGAGAGGGTTGAGGAGCTCCGTGCGGCGCTGGCAGAGTGCTGGAGCAAGACGGTGGAGAAGAACGGGCTCTTTGAGCATTAGGGATCGAATCCGCAAGCTAGAGCACGCGACCAAAGAGAATCTCCTTCACGGCTACTTCAGGGACAAGCTCTACTACATAACCACGAGCGAGAGGTTGGACCTAGGTTATATGGACTTCCCGCCATTAGTAGCCCTCGTGACCAACTTCGCCCGCCACGCCAGGCGGTTGGCCGGAGCTGCCTTGTGGTGCTCGCCGGTTTATAGCGCGGAAGCGGCCGGTTCGCCCAGAACCTCGCCGCGCTCGCGATCCTTGGTTACCAACCCCGCTGAGGCCACTTCATTATCTAGCACCTATACTCTACCACATTATATAGGTAGTGTCTACACTTTATGTTATTTTATCTATATAAGCTAAGCTACGGATCGTGGAGGTAGATGTGGAGAAGCTGAAGGAGCTCAGGCGCCGACAGGTGCTCTCGATGCGGGAGCTTGAGGAGAGGTCGGGCGTCTCCTACAACACCATCTGGCGCCTCGAAAACGGCTTGACGGAAGCTCGTCCGCGCACCATCCGTAAGCTGGCTAAGGCTTTCGATATCGAGCCCTCCGAGCTGCTGGCGGGAGGCGATGATGCCTAGCACGAACGGGAACGGCTCCCGGCGGGCAATTCTCTACGCTCGCGTGTCGACCGACGAGCAGGCCAGGAGCGGTTACTCGCTGGCCCAACAGCTCGAAGCGCTCAGGGAGCACGCTTCCCGCGAGGGCCACGAGGTGCTCGAGGAGGTCACCGACGCCGGCCACAGCGGCGCCAGCCTCGAGAGGCCAGGCATGGACCATGTCAGGGACCTCGTCGCCGCCGGGGGCGTCTCCGCGGTGGTGGCCCAAGACAGGGACCGTTTCGCCCGGGAGCCGGCCTACCACTACCTGCTGAAGAAGGAGTTCGAGGAACACGGGTGCAGGCTGCGCGCCTTGAATGACCACGGGGGCGACAGCCCCGAAGGGGAGCTCACGGACGGCATCCTCGACCAACTCGCCAAGTACGAGCGGGCGAAGCTCGCCGAGAGGAGCCGCCGGGGGAAGATGAGGAAGGCCCGGGAGGGGTACGTCGGCGTCTCGACTCCCAGGTACGGCTTTCGCTACGACGAGGCGAGGACCGCTCTACTCATCCACGAGCCCGAGATGGAGGTGGTCGAGAAGGTGTTCCGGATGGCGGCGGAAGGCCTCGGCGTGACGGCCATGAGGACGCGCCTCGGCCGGGAGGGCATCCCGTCGCCCAGGGGCGAGAAGTTCTGGGACCCTCGCCTCTTGCGCAACATGGTGGCGAGCGACATGTACCGGCCGCACACCCACGAGGAGATCGTGGGGATGGTCTCGCCGGAGGTGGCGGCGCGACTAGACCCCGACAAGGAGTACGGGGTGTGTTGGCTCAACCGCCAGAAGACCAGCGTGCGCACGGTCTCGGAGCCGGACGGGGCCGGGGGTCGGCGTTACAGAAGACGCAAGACAACCAAGATCAGGCCAAAGGAAGAGTGGATAGCCGTTCCGGTTCCGGCCCATTTGCCCAGGGCCCTTGTGGACCGAGCCCGGACCGCTATGGAGAACAACAAGGGTGCCGAGCGCAAGTACCTGGCCCGGGAGTGGGAGCTGAGGGGCCTCATGCGATGCCCGTGCGGATCGAAGATGGGCACCCACACCACGCAGCCGCGCGGCGGTCGCGTCTACCACTACTACAAGTGCAGGCTGCGTAGCCCGTCGGGGAGGATGGGCCTCTGTTCTCAAAAAGCCGTCCGGGTCGATCGCGTAGAACCCGCGGTGTGGCGCTTCGTCTCCGGCCTCCTCCTAGACCCCGGAAGGGTAGAGGCGGGGATGGAGAAGCTCATAGAAGAACAGAAGGTCGTCGGGCAAGGGGATCCGGAGCGGGAGTCGAAGGCGTGGGCGGAGAAGCTGGAGGAATGCGACCGCCTCAGGAGGGCCTACCAGCAGCAACAGGCCGCGGGCCTCATGACCTTGGAAGAGCTCGGGGCCATGCTCAAGGAGCTAGAAGAAACGCGTAGGATGGCGGAAACCGAACTCAGGAACCTGACCGTCCGGAGGGAACGGGTGGAGGAGCTAGAGAAGGATCGGGACTGCCTACTGGAGTACGCATCGAACATGCTGCCCGAGGGGTTGGACCGCCTCACGGGTGAGGAACGGAACAGGGTCTACCGGATGCTGAGGTTGGAGGTGACGCCCTCTTCCGAGGGGTACGAGGTGAAGGGGGTGTTTAGTACTTCGGGGTCGCTACCAAGGTCGCGACGCGGCCCCAGTCGTGGCTGGAGATCTCGGCCGGGAACTCGACGCCCTGGCTCTTGAGCTGCTCGACGGTCTCCTCCAGGGTTCCCTCGGGCTGGAAGGTGAGGACGGGACCGCCGCCGGCCTGCGTGCCCTGGGGCTCCCTGCCGTTCAGACCGATCCTGATGCCGTTGGCGTCTACCTCGGCCCAGGGACCATCGCGCTTGACGACCGGAAGGCCCAGGGTGTTCTCGTAGAAATTGACGGCCCGGTCCGTGTCCTGAACCGGCACCCACACATTCGCCATGCCTTTTACCGCGCTCAAACCGATGCTCCTTCTCTTACGTATCTGCCGCTGCGTACGGGTCTTACCCAGGGGCGGGGCGCGCGAATCAGCCGAAGATCTCGCGGAAGCGCGCGACGATCCTCTCCTCGACCTCCGGGAGCGCCACCTCCTCGCCGAGCTCCCGGGCGAGGCTCGTTACCCCGAACTCCCGGATGCCGCACGGCGTGATCCTGTCGAACCACGCGAGGTCGGTCGTCACGTTCAGGGCGAAGCCGTGCGAGGTGATGCGCCCGCTGGAGAACTTGACGCCGATCGCGGCGATCTTGGCCCCACCGACCCACACCCCCGTGTAATCGGGCTTCCGCCCGGCCTCGATCCCGTAATCCCCGAGCACCCGGATCAGAACCTCCTCCAGATCCCTGAGATAGCCATGCGTATCGAGCACCTTGAGGCGCAGGATAGGATAGCCGACGATCTGGCCCGGACCGTGAAAGGTCGCGTCCCCACCCCTATCGCTCCAGAACACCTCGGCGCCCAGGGAGCGGAGGTACTCCTCCCCCGCTCCGAGGTTCGCCGCGTCCCTGGCCGCGCGCCCCACCGTGTACACCGGCGGGTGCTCCAGCATTAAAAAGGTGTCCGGGGCGAGGCCCTTCTTACGCAGCCGGACGAGCTCCCTCTGCATCTCCCAGGCCTCGGCGTAGGGCACGAGCCCCGGCAGCCGGCGGACGTCGAGGGCGGTATGTCTCTCTAGCTCCATGCGTTCAGACCGCTACGTATTCGCGAATGTCCACCTGCACGCCGGCCCGTGCAGCCTCCTCGACAGCCGCCAAGAGTTGGGTCGTCGCCTCTTCGGCGACGTACTCCTCACCGCACACCTCGCACACCCTGGCCGGAACGTTTCTGAATACGAGGATCATGAGCCCCCGTTCCAAGGTCACCGTAGCCGTTCCCCCCTCAATTCGCCCTGCTTGCAGACGACGCACCTCAAGGCCTCTTCCTCCTAAAATCGGGCTCCCAAAGGAGCGGAGTCGGCTCGTAAACCGTTATGACAAAGGTCTCGCCAGTTCGGGTGTCATCCGCGGCAACCACGCGTATCGGTCTCGTCTCGCGCCAGCCGAGTACTAGGAGGCTGGGGTAAGGCTTGTCCTCAGGATAGCTCTTGATCGTTTCGCCTTGCTCCAGCACGTGCCTAACATCCTCTACGCCAACGCCGTACTGCGACATGCGCTGGATGGCATGCACCCGGAAGACCAGAAGCAAAACCCGCCAGGCTCTCTACCGCCTTACGAGCCGACAGTCGTCTCGCTCTTGCGGGCGTCGGAGGTCTGCTCGTGGGCGTGGTAGGAGCTGCGGACGAGCGGGCCGCTCTCGACGTGCTTGAAGCCGAGCTCGACGCCGTACTTTCTGAGGCTCGCGAACTCCTTCGGGGTGTAGTAGCGGCTCATCGGGAGGTGGTTCTCCGTCGGCCTGAGGTACTGGCCGATGGTCAGGATATCCACGTCGTGCTCGCGTAGGTCGCGCATGGTCTCATGCATCTCTTCCTCGGTCTCGCCGAGGCCGACCATGAACCCGCTCTTCGTGAGCCCCTGGGGGTTGAGCTCCTTGGCGTAGCGCAGGACTTCGAGGGAGCGCGCGTACTTGGCCTGCGGGCGGACGGCGGGATACAGGCGCGGGACGGTCTCGATGTTGTGGTTGAAGGTCTCGGGGGCGGCGCCTATGACGGTCCGGATGGCGTCGCGATCGCCCTTGAAGTCGGGGGTGAGGACCTCGACGGCGCAGCCGGGGACCTGCTCGTGGATCTCACGGATCGTCGCGGCGAAGACGGAGGCGCCGCCGTCGGCGAGCTCGTCGCGGTTCACGCTCGTGATGACGGCATGCTTGAGGCCCATCTTCGACGCTGCGTCGGCGACGCGGTACGGCTCGTCGAGATCGAGCTCGGTCGGCTTGCCCGTGAGGACGGCGCAGAAGCCGCACGAGCGGGTGCAGACGTTGCCCAGGATCATGAACGTCGCGGTGCGGTTGTTCCAGCACTCGCCGATGTTCGGGCAGCGGGCCTCCTCGCAGACCGTGTGCAGCCCGAGGCCGCGCATGGTGCCCTTGATCTCGCGGTACCCCTCGCCGCCCGGTATCTTGGCCTTCAGCCAGTCGGGACGGCCGTGGGAGCCCGGCAAGCCCGGTCGCTGCTGACGGAAGGGGAGGTACTCCGTCGGCACCCCGTCCGGCGGCGCCGCGACGGGCTTGTCTTCCCAACGATGCCTGACCTCGAAAGTCTTGGTACCGTTCTCGAGAACCTTCAGGGAGATCTGTCTGCGGGCCACTCTTGTTGCCTCCTCGCGCCTGGTGCGCCCTATACTACCGCACCCGTCGGGGCCCGTACCGTGTCCCCCATCTCCCCGCGCCCCGGGGTCCTAAGCCGCGGGCTCCACGCAGTACGGGCCGTCGTTGGAGGGGCTGTTGACGGCGCGGCTCACGGGGTAGGCCGTCATGGCTTCGGGGGGGAAGGGGGCGAGCAGGGAGAGGAGCGGCTCGGGGTCGCGCGTCCCGGGGTCGAGCCAGGGCGCGTACGCATCCCGAGGCAGGATCACGGGCATCCGGTCGTGCACCTCCCGCACGAGGTCGTTTGCCCCGGTGGTGAGGATGGTGCAGGAGCGGATGGTCTCCCCGTCCCGCCCCCAGCTCTCCCAAAGCCCGGCGAAGGCGAAGGGCCTCCCGTCCTCCATCTTGATGTGGAACGGTTGCTTCCCGCCCCCCGTCTTCTTCCACTCGTAGAAGCCGTCGGCGAGGATGAGGCAGCGGCGCTCCCTCATCGCCTTCCTGAAAGAAGGCTTCTCGGCGGCGGTCTCGGAGCGGGCGTTGATCATGCGGTCGCCCCCCGCCGGGTCCTTCGCCCAGGACGGAACGAACCCCCACTTCAAGACCTCGAGCCGCCTCGAGCCGTCGTCCTCTTCCATCACCGTCGCAACCCCTTGTCCGGGGGCGACGTTGTAACTCGGGCTGAGCTCCGGCAACGGACCCGAGATGCCGAACTCCTCCGCCAGGACCTCGATCGGGCTCGTAAGCGTGTACCTGCCGCACATCTCCGCTCCTTCCGGTCGGATGGGCAACCGAACTAACTACCGCGAGTCTACGCCCCAAGCGACCGCCTCCCCACGGCCGGTTCGTGACGCCTCAGGGTGACGGACCGTTCGGGGTCTCGTCCCCTACGAAGGAGGAGCGATGCCTCCGGAGATACCGCCCGGAGCGATGCCGCCCGCCGCGTCCCCGATGCCGAGCATCGCCTTCGCCCCCTCGGCGAGGCGCGCCTGCGTCTCCTGGGCCTCCCTGAAGAACGCGGCGAGCTCCGCCTCGCCGGAGGCCTCCGCGTCGCTCGCGTACCCATCGCAGGCCTCCGCCCCTTGCAGAGCGTGGTAGAGCACGCTCACGAGGTCGTAGTGCTCGTCCCTGGTACCGGTCTTCCCTTCGCCCGCATCCATCGTGATCCCCTTTCTCCTTCTGTCTCGTTGCCGTCCCGCGTTACCCGGGCCGGGAACAGCACAAACGGCCGGAAGCCCAGATGCAAGGAACACCCTCCTACGTAGCGCGACGTCCGGTGATGCTCCACGGCTACCCGGTGACGGCGGAGAGCGGCAGGGGCGTGATCCCCCATCCCTCCCCCGACCGAAACCCGGCGTACGAGAACCCGCCGTCGCGGAACGAAACAAACCGCCCCCGGTCCCCCGGATGATTCGGGTCGTAGACGTAGAGGCGAACCTCCCCCCCCGCCCGGTCGACGCGATGGGGCACGACCGCGTGGGCGCGATGGAGGCAGCGGAAGAACCGCCGGTTTGCGGCGGGTCCGAAGTTGAGGATGTGCGGGTCGCCGTCGCCGGGCAACCTTATGCGTGCAAGCAAGCCGCCGGCCTTCCCACCGCCGGAGGCGATCCAATCGAGAACCGCGGCCAGAACGACGCGCGGCCGGAGCTGGCGGGCGTGATAGCCCCGGAGAAACTCCAGAAGCTCGGGCGTCGGAGGCAGATCATGGACAGGAGTCCTCGCCAGACCCGCCTCGAACGAGTGGAGGGCGGCAGCGGCCATACCGAAGCAGAGCCCGTTGCCGTAGAGAAAGGAATCGAGCGGGCGAAAGAGCATCTTCGGGCCCGTCCGGCGCGGAACCTCTCCGACCGGGTTACGGAACCCGAAGCCGTCGCGGGCCGGGTCGAAGGAAGCCATCAGCCGTCTGCCCTCAGCGGCCGGGCAGGGGGCACCCTGCTTACGCCTCCCGGGAAGCTCACCGGTCGAGGGTCTGACGGAAGATCCCGTAGCACGAAGAGGGGGCGACGCATCGTCGCCCCCTCGCTAACGGCCGATGTATGGACGGCTAGAAGTGGATCGCGTGTCCCTGGGCGGCCATCGCGGCCTCGCCCATTACCTCGGAGAGGGACGGGTGTGGGTGGATCGTCATGCCCATCTCCTCGGGGGTCCCCTCGACGAGCTTGGCGAAGACGCCCTCGGTGATGAGGTCGGTGACGTGCGGGCCTATGGCGTGCATGCCCAGGATCAGGTCGGTCTCCGAATCTACGACGATCTTGACGAAGCCGTTGGGCTCGCCCTCGATCAGGGCCTTGCCGATCGCCCGGAACGGGAACTTGGTCTCCCTGGCGTCGTAGCCCTCGTCCTCGGCCTGAGCCTTGGTGAGGCCGAAGGAGGCGACCTCGGGGCGGCAGAAGGTGACGCGCGGGACGAGGCTCTGATCGAGCGGCATCGGGTTCTCGCCGGCCATGTGCTCGACGGCGATTATGCCCTCGTGCCCGGCGGCGTGGGCGAGCCAGTAGCCCCCGATCACGTCGCCAGCGGCGTATACCCCGTCCTCGCCGGTCCGGTAGAACTCGTCGATCTTGATGGTCCCCTTCTCGGTGAGCTCGACGTTCGTTGCGTCAAGGTTGAGCTCCTCGGTGACGGTCTTGCGCCCGACGGCGACGAGCAGGCACTCGGCCTCCAGCGTCCCGTCGTCCTCGCCGCCGGTCTCGCCGGCCGGCACGCTCTCACCCCCGTAGGAGCCGCCCTCCTCTTGGGCAGCCTCCTTCTTGGCCTGCCCGGCGGGGGCGGTCTTTATCTTCACGCCGGTCTTCGTCTTCTCCAGGCTCCCCGAGTCGGCCATCGTGCTCGTGAGCACCTTGATGCCGCGGCCCTCGAACTCCTTCTTCAGGGCCTCGGAGATCTCCGGGTCCTCGCCCGGTACGATCCTGTCGAGAAGCTCGACGAGCGTGACGTCGGTCCCGAAGTCGTTGTACATGCTCGCGAACTCGGAGCCGACCGCGCCCGAGCCGAGGATGATGATGGACTCGGGGTAATCGTCGTTCTCCGTCACGATGTTGTCGCTCGAGATGACCCGCTCGCCGTCGAACTCGAGGCCCGGCAGGCTGTTGACGGCGCTACCGGTGGAGATGAGGACGTTCTTCGCCTCCAGCTCGTGAGTCTCGCCGTCGTGCCCCTCGACCTTGATCTTCTTGGGCTCGATAAACGACCCGACGCCGTTGTAGACCTGGACCTTGTTCTTCTTCATGAGGCCCTGCACACCGCGCCGAAGCTGGGTCACGACCTGCTCGCGCCGCTTGGCGGCCTGCGGGTAGTCGAACTCGACGTTGCCGATCTTGACCCCGTAGTCCCCCGCGGTCTTCGCGTTGTGCAGCAGGCTCGCCGTGTGCAGGAGCGCCTTCGTCGGGATGCACCCCACGTTGAGGCACGTCCCCCCGAGGTGCCCGCCCTCGCGCTTCTCCACGAGGGCCACCTTCATCCCCAGCTGGCTCGCGCGGATCGCCGGTATGTACCCGGCGTTTCCACCTCCGATGATCACCAGATCGAAACTGTCAGCCACCTTGTCTTCTCCTCTCCTAACTTATCCCCAAGTCTAACTCTTGTTCCCCACCGCTACCATCTTCACGCTGGCACGACGGACAGTAGTGCGTGGCCCTCCCCCCAATCTTCTCGCGGACTACCTTGCCCTCGCAACCCGGGCAGGGTTTTCCATGCTTCTCGAAGACGCGCAGATAGTCCTGGTGGCTGCCGGGGCGGTTCAATACGTCCCGATACAGCCGCACCGTCGTCCCCCGATGCTCCACCCCCGCCCGCAGGTTCTCCCGTATCGCGGCGTGCAACCCCTCCCACTCCCGCTCCGAGAGCGTGTTGGCCTTGCGCCTCGGGTGGATGCGGGCATCGTAGAGGATCTCGTCGACGTAGATGTTCCCTATCCCCGAGACGACCTTCTGGTCGAGCAGCGCGGCCTTTATCTGCACCCTGCGCCCCCCGAGAACCCTCCGCAAATGCCCCGCGTCGAAGGTCTCCCCGAGAGGCTCCGGCCCCAAAGGGGCGAGACGCGCCTCCAGCCCTTCCCGGTTGAGCAGCCGCACGCGGGTGAACGAGGTCTCGTCGCGCAGGAAGAGCCTTCGGTCCCCGTCGAGGTTGAGGACGAGCATGAGCGCCGTCTCGGGCTCGGGGACGGGCGGGACGAGCAGAAGCTGACCCCCGATCTTGAGCTGGAAGACGAGCGAGTCGCCTCCGTCGAGCTCCACGATAAGGTGCTTCGCCCGCCGCCTCGCCCCGGTGATGCGCACGCCGCGCAGACGCCGGACGAGCTCATCGGGGGTGGGCTCCTCGACGAGACCGGGGTCGAGGACCTCCGCACCCTCGACCGTCGAGCCTACGACGAGCTCGCGCAGGTCTTCCTTGATCGTCTCGACCTCGGGGAGCTCGGGCATCGGCTACGACGGATGGGCGGCCCGGACGGCGGCGAGCGGCGCGGGCTCGCCGTAGACGGCCCGATAGAAGCCGTCGAGCATCACGGAGCGGGCGTCGAGGGAGGCCATCGTCCCCTCGCGGACCTTCCTCTGGCCCCCCTCGTCCTCGGCGTAGGGGGCGATGGCATCCATCATGATGCGGGCGTGGGTCACGTCCATCGTGACGTGGCTCGTGAAGATCTCGAGCGCCTCCCCGGGCAGCCCCGTCGCCTTCTTGAGGCCCTCGGAGAGCTTCACGTAGATCGGGGGGACGGGCCACTCGCTCGCCGGCCCCAACGCCCCGAGCCCGAGCCGCACGTCCGGGTGCCGCGTCAGATCCCTGTGCCGGCTGATGTACAGCTCGACCTCCGGGAGCGTCGAAGGGGCCTCCCACTCCTCCTTGGAGACATCCAGGGCCCTCAAAAACCGACGGTACAGCGCCGGGTGCGTCTCATCGGGGTTGAGGTGGCCGTACTCGTCGAAGAGGACCTCGGCGAGCGCGAGCTGCAGCCCCTCGTCGCGCCCGCAGTTGGAGATAAGGGCGGCGAGGTACAACCGGCTCACGCGGACGTGGCGGTAGTACTGGATCGCGAACGTCCTGACCCCCTCCTCGCTTACATCCCCCTCCCCAAACCGCTCCAGAAAAGGATGCACGAGCGCCGGGTGCCCGATCACCTCCCGCTTCAACCGCCCCAAAAACTCCCCGGAATCCAAACGAAAACCTCCATCCGTCGCCCTGTGGACTAAGTGTACCCCCGCCCGCCTCCCGTCGCCGCACCAGTCCCAAAACCCCCTGCTTTGCAGAGAAAATAGCTGTTTTCACTAGTCTCAGTGAGGTATAATAGACGCATGACAGAGGTGAGGAGCGACATGGCACAGGATTGGCTTTCGGTACCGCGGCGGCGGGAGGACGAGCGTCTCGACCCGCACGTCTACAAGCGCGGGATAAACGGGCTGACGGTCGAGGAGGCGCTTCGTAGGGCGTTTCCGAGGGTTATGGACATCCTCGCGCGCAGCGGCGAGGGGTACTCGGAGTTCGAGAAGGAGTTGGTGCGCGGCACGATCCGGGCCTGCCTCATCTCGCAGGTTAATCGCGCGAACCTGTACCGCATCGCGGGCATTCTCGTCGCCGACAGGCGCGACGAGGGGGCTCACGTCGGCCGGTCGTTGGCGCTCGCCTACGTCTCGGCGCTCCGGGAGGCGTTTCTGCCGGACATCTCGGTAGGGGAGCGGGTCGTCTCTCCCGCGGGCCTCGGCGAGGTGCGCTACGTCTCGGGGGACGGCTCCAACGCGGCGGTCGAGCTCGACGACGGCCCCCGGCGCGAGGTGTGGATGCCGACGCTGAGGTTGCTCCGGCTCGACCCCGGGGACGAGCCCGAGCGGCGAGCGTCTTAGCTCGCCCCTAGCCCATCGCGGGGGCAAGGTCGCGCCGCTATCGGGTAGACTCACGGCGAGTGGGAGCGACGAAGGGTGGGTCATGGAAGCTTTCAGGACGAGAGCGCGGGTGATCATCAACCCGTCTTCGGGCGGTGGCGCGTACGATCCCGACGAGCTACGTTCCGAGTTCGACGGTTATGATCTGGACTGGGTGGAGACCGAGGGTCCCGAAGACGCCGTGGAGTCCGCGAAGGAGTGGCGCGAGGGGCTGCTCATCGTCGCCGGGGGCGACGGGACCGTCAACGACGTCGTGAATGGCCTGGGCCAGGCCGGTTTCCCGGAAAGCGTGACCCTGGGCATCCTGCCGGCTGGGACGGGGAACGACCTCGCGCAGACGCTCTGCATCCCCGAGGACGCCGACGCCGCGGAAGACGTTATCCGTCAGGGTCGCGTCCGGACGCTCGACGTGGCGCGGGTGCGCTCCGAGGGCATCGGGGAGCGCTTCTTCATCAACGTGGCCACGGGGGGCCTTGGGGCCGAGATCTCCTCGGCCAACGACGAGGAACTCAAGAGCAGGTGGGGGAAGCTCTCCTACCTCAGGTCCTCCCTGGAGGTCGCCCGCAACTTCGACGTCCGCGAGATCACCCTGTACCTCGACGGCAAGGAGCGGCAGACTCGGGCGGTGAACGTCGCCGTAGGCAACTGCCGCTACGCGGGCGGAGGCTGGCTCGCGGCCCCCAGGGCCAACCCCGAGGACGGCCTCCTCGACATCGTCATCATAGAAGCCGCCGGGCTCGCGGACATCCTCGCCCTCACGCCCACGGCGCTCGCGAAGTCCGACTACCTGGACAACGACGGCGTGTACTTCACCCGGGCCAAAGAGATCCGCGTGGAGACGCAGCCCCCGGGCCTCGACTTCACCGCCGACGGCGAGGTCATAGGCGACGAGCCGGCCGAGTTCGTCGTGCTGCCTAAAGCCCTCAAGGTCATCGTCGGTCCGCAATACACCCCCGACCCCGCCTGAGCCCTCCCCGCAAGCCCCGCGCGTTGCGCTTGTTACTAGAACCGTGCTCCTATCCCACCTTCGTCTCGCAGGAGGGGGCGGCCTGGAACCTCTCGATGGCCCCGGTGGTGGTCGCCGTGATCCCGGTCGTCATCCTCTTCACTACCGTCCAGCGCTACCTAACAGAGGAACTCGTTGGGGCCACGAAGGGCTGACCCGGTGCTAACATCAGCACCATGGAACAGGTAAAGGTCTTGCTCTTCGGGGCTGCGGCGGATCAGGCGGGGACGAGGGAGGCGGAGTTCACGGCGAACGGCGTCACCCTGGACGAGCTATGGTCGATGCTGACGCTCAAGTACCCGGCCCTCTCGCCGATGCGCGGCACCCTGGCTTTCGCGATCAACGGGGAGTACGCGAAGGGGGAAGAGATGGTCAACGCCGGGGACGAGGTAGCAGTGCTGCCGCCCGTCTCGGGGGGCTAGCCTTGACCGATGGATCTTTCCGCATCGTGGACGGTCCCATAGACGTCGGCGCGCTCGTTACGGGTGCGTTCCGTCCCGACTGCGGGGCCGTGGCGACGTTCGTGGGGACGACGCGCGTGGACGAGGGCGAGGGTACTTCGGTCGAGTACCTGGAGTACGAGGCGTACCGTCCGATGGCCGACCGGAAGCTGGAGGAGATCGGGGAGGAGATCCGGGGGCGCTGGGACGTCGGTCACGTCTCCATCGTGCATAAGCTCGGCAGGGTCGACCCTGGGGAGCCAAGCGTCGTTATCGTGGTCGCCTCGCCGCGGCGGGGGCCGGCGTTCGAGGCCAGCCGGTATGCGATAGAGCGGATCAAGGAGATCGTCCCGATCTGGAAGCGCGAGATCTGGTCGGACGGCTACGTCTGGGTCGGCAGCCAGGTGGGCACCCGCTCCACGCCCGCCGAATAAACTACCGATCCTTCGTCTAGCATCGAAGGCACGCTGCGGTGCGCCAGGGGTCGAGACCCCGGGCTCCCGAAGCATCGCAAGAGGAGTCTTACTTGCCGGCGGCCGTTCGGGGGAGCATCCGAAGCGCCACGTAGACGACGATCACGAGGGACGCTGCGACGAGGCCGATGGGAGTGTAAGGCCGCGGATCCTGACCCGGGAGAGCAGGGTGCGTTCGTTGGCGAAATTCTCCCGCACCTCGGCCTCCCGCCTCGGAGGCCCGTCCCGCTTTTCTGCCACAGGGAGAGCTTGACCCGGGGCGCCCGCCTCGAAGTCGACGCCGCCAGACATGCGTATCCCGGATACGCAACGACGGGTTGTATACTCGGATTTCATGAGCAAGGTTCGCGGTACCTCCGGGATGGATTTTGGAATAAGGGTCGGGGCGGTCGTGGAGCGGGATGGGGCGTTGCTCCTCGTGCGCCACGAGAAGCCGGGGCGGGAGCCCTACTGGGTGCTGCCGGGCGGACGCTTGGAGCCCGGCGAGACGATCCCCCGGTGCGCCGAGCGCGAGATCGCCGAAGAAACCGGCCTGGAAGGACGCTTCGCGGGGGTGCTCTACGTGAGCGAGTTTCTGCGCGAGGGGCGGCACACGGTGGACGTCACGGCCCTGGTCGAGGCGGAGGGTGAGGCGGCCTTGGGCAGCGACCCGGAGGTCGCGCCGGGTTCGGAGCCCACGCTCAGGGAACTTCGATGGGTCGGTCCCGAAGAGCTGCGAGACCTGACGCTCCTGCCCGGTCACCTGAAGGAGAGGTTGCTGGAGGACGGTCTTCGCGGTCCGTCCGGCGGCGGGGTGTACCTGGAGGGTGGCGCGGATGCTCGATAACCCGGCCGTGCTGCTGCTCTCGGTGGTGGTGCAAAACGTCGTGCTGGTCTTGCTGACGGTGGGCTTGTTCTGGGCGGGGGTCTTCGTGGCCCGGAGGCTCGGCTCGAAGGCAGGCTACGGGCTGGGAGCCCTCGGCGTCTCCCGGCCCACGGGCGGCTTTTTGGTGGGGGCCGGGATCGGCTTCCTCGTGGGCCTCGGGGCGGTAGTCGGGAGCCTGGTGATCGGGGGATTGAGCGCGCTCGTGCTGGAATCCCTCGGATTCTCGGCCGATAACGAGGCCCAGCAGACGCTGCTCGGAGGCTTACGGGGCTGGGTGCAGGAGAGCCCGGTCTCGGCGCTCGGGACGGCTTTCCTCGTGATCGTGCTCTTCGGGCCCGCCGTCGAGGAGTTTGTCTTCCGGGGCGCCATCTTCGGCGGCCTGTACCGCCTGGGCAGGTTCTTCTCCCGCTCCATGGGCGGGGACGAAAGCTCGCGCGGCGTGGACCGGTTCTCGTTCGTGGGGGCGGCGCTCTTCTCTTCGTCCGTCTTCGCGGCCCTCCACCAGTCGGCGGTGATAGCCCCGGCGCTCTTTGCCCTGGCCGTCGTGCTCTGCGCCCTGTACAGGAGGACGGGCAGCCTCCTACCCGCCATCGTGGCGCACGCGACCTTCAACTCCTTCACCGTCCTCGCCATCGCCCTGAGCGCGCTCTACGGGCTGCCGCCCGGAACCTCCTAGGCGTCCGTGTTCCGAAATGGTCCTTCCCCCGTGTAGCGGGCGCGGGGCCTGATCAGCGAACCGTCCTCGTACTGCTCTATCGCATGGCCGATCCAGCCGATCGTCCTGCCGAGCGCGAAGAGGGCCAGGGCCGAGCCCGGGGGCAGTCCGAGAACGCGAGCGACGGTGGCGAGTCCGAGGTCCAGGGTCGGCGCCTCCCCGATCAACGCCCGCGCCGCCCCGGAGACCTCCTGCGCCAGCGCGACGTCGGGGGACCGGGGCCGTGCTTCGGCCGCGAGCTCGAGAAGCTCCCTCCCCCTGGGGTCGCCCTCCGGGTAGAGGGAGTGCCCGAAGCCCGGTATCCCTTCCCCCCTCCTGAGGCGACCGGCGAGAACGAAACGCGCATCACCCCCATCCCCCACCTCCCGCAGCAACGCCTCGACGAGCTCGGTCTGGCCGCCGTGCCTCGTGCCGCCGATGGCCGCCAACCCTGCCGCGACCGCCGCGTAGGGGGTCGCCCCCGAGGACGCGACGCAGCGAGCGGTGAAGGCGGAGACGTTCAGCTCGTGGTCGGCGCACAGGACCAGCGCGGCGTTGATCAGGGCCGCCACGTCCTGCTCCCCGGGGGCCCAGCCCCGGGCCAAAATCTCCACCACGCCCCCGCTCCCATCCCCGCCGGCGATCGCGACGAGCGCGCGCAGGATGCGTACTCCGGTCCTCGCCACGGCGGCGGACCTGAGATCGTAGGCGGCCGGATCCTCCGCAGCGGCCAGGGGAAGCAGGACCCCGAAGGCCTCCGGGGGCGCGAGGTCGGCGACGCTGCCGTGGACCTTCCGGAGGCGCGGCGACAGTACTGCTGGCTCCTCGGGAAAGAAGCGATGGGCCGCCGCAGGATCTCCGGTCCAGATCAAGGCCGCCACCTCCTCGACGGTGCTCCCGTGGGCTAGCTCCAGGGCGTCCCGGCCGCGGTAGTAGAGCTTGCCTTCGGAGATGAGGGTGATCCCCGACTCCATAACGGGCGTGCCCCAATTCAAGGCCCCCTCCGCCGCCTTGTCCGGGTCCCGGCGCCGCTCGGCCCTCTCCTTCAGCCTCCGCACGTCCTCCGCCCGGTAGCGACGCGTCCGCCTGCTCCCGCCGGCGCTCTCGGAGCGGATCAAACCGCGGCTCACATACGCATACAACGTCGGCAACGTAACCCCCAACTCCCCCGCCGCCTCCCGCGCACTCAAATACCGATCCTTACCCAAGAGAACACCCCCATATCGACCCGTAACAATATTTTTGACCCCACACTATACATTGATTTATTTATCAACATTGATCGGTGAAACGATTCACCTTAGAGTAGGAGTAAGAAGAGCGGACGATATGGAGGCTCGGGAGCAGTGTTTGGTCGGAGATTGGCCGGATTACGAAGACGGAGCAGGATGGCCGGTCTTGCGGTTTCGTCGCAGCGAATTGGGGACGTGGCGGAGGAGATCTGCGTTCGAGTTCTCGCGGGCCACACGACAGTGGACGACCGGGTCGTGGGGGCATGGACCTCGAGGTTTCCGGTCGAGAAAGAAAGGAGAGGGCGTGAGCGAGAGAGGTAGCGGTTTCGTGCCGGGGCTCGAGGGTGTGGTGGCGGCGGAGACGCGCCTGAGTCACGTGGACGGCGAGGCGGGCGAGTTGGTCGTCACGGGCTTCCCCGTGGAAGAGCTCGCGCGCCGGGCGACGTTCGAGGAGGTGCTCTACCTTTTGTGGCACGACGCTTTGCCTAACGCAGGGGAGCTTGCGGATCTCCGGGAGGCACTGTCACAGAGACGTCCGCTGCCGGGGGCGACCCTGGACCTGCTGCGTGCGGCGGCCTCCGAGGGGGCGCCCCCGATGGACGCGTTACGGATGGCAACGGGCACGGTGAGCCTCGGGACCCAGGGTACCTCGCCCGATACGGATGCGGCCTACGAAGACGCCCTCGCTGTGGTGGCGCGCTTTCCGACGATCGTCGCGGCATACAAGCGGCTGCTCGACGGGGAAGAGCCGGTAGCCCCGGACCCGCGGCTCGGGCACGCTGCGAACTACCTGTACATGCTGAACGGCGAAGTCCCGGGGGAGGGCTCGGTCCGGGCGCTGGAGACGTACCTCAACACCGTAGCGGACCACGGCTTGAACGCCTCGACGTTCGCCGCGAGGGTCATCGTCTCGACCCGTTCGGACCTCGTCTCGGCGGTGGTCGGCGCCCTGGGTGCCTTGAAGGGGCCGCTGCACGGGGGCGCCCCGGGGCCGGCGCTGGACGTGGTCTTCGAGATCGGGGAGGCGCACAGGGCGGAGGCCGTGCTTTGCGAGAAGCTCGGGCGCGGCGAGCGGCTTATGGGCTTCGGCCACCGCGTCTACAAGGTCCGCGACCCGCGGGCCGACGTGCTCGCGACTGCGGCCGAGCTCCTGTACGCCAGCGACGGCGACGAGGCGCTCTACGAGTTGGCGCTGGAGGTAGAAAGGACGGCGGTGGCGCTCCTGGCCGAGTACAAGCCGGGGCGTGGCCTACAAACGAACGTCGAGTTCTACACCGCGCTCCTGCTGCACGGCCTCGGCTTGTCCACGGAGCTCTTCACCCCCACCTTCGCGGTAGGAAGGGTCGCCGGGTGGACGGCCCACTGCTTCGAGCAGCTCGAGCGGGGACGCTTGATCCGCCCGCAGTCGGAGTACGTCGGCGAGCGGGACAGGGAGTGGGTGCCAATGGGGGATCGGTGAGGCTCGGGACCGGATCATCAGGCTGGGACGGAGAAGCGGAGAAATGCGACGGTGCCGCCCGATCCGCGTTCGGAAGGTCGAGGGGAGCGCACAAAAAAACGACCCCCGGAAGAGCCGGGGGCCGTACCCTTTGAGTACCGCAGGTATCTGGTCTTT
>JADDPR010000248.1 GCA_016781775.1 Rubrobacter sp.
AACCCGCTGGTAGAGCGGAATCTGAACTCCATCTGCGCGGATCGCCTGTTTTCAGGGATGGACCGTTGGAGATTGTGCCAAAACCCTTGTCCAAAAATCGGGCCTTTGCAACTAAAATTATGGTTGCGCGGATGTTTCGGGGATATGGGCACCGCTAGGGGTTCGCGCGGTCCGTTGCGGAAGTCTAGAACACGAGTGGGTCATCATAGGAGACGTAGCTGTCGCGTCCGTAGCTCTCGATCGTTTCCTGCCGCGGAGAGCGCAACCGGTAGATCCTCAGGCTGTCTTCCTCCTCGTTCATGACATCTAACAGTCGGGCTTTGAGGGACTCGTACTGGGCCTCGTTGACGTTGCACTCGAAAACGGAGTACTGGACGCGCTGGCCGAAGTCCTTGCACACGATCGCGACCCTACGGAGGCGCCTGCGCCCATCCCTAGTCTCGGTGTTCACGTCGTAGGCGACGAGTACGTCCATCTCTTTCCTCCTCCTGCTACTACTTCGGCGTGAAGGGCATGTAAGACTCGACGTCGCCGCGCAGATGCCGGGCGAGCAGCCGAGCTTGCACGTGAGGCACGAGACCCAAGGGGACCTGCCGGTCGAGCACGGGATGGGAGACCTCTTCTTGCTTGCGCTTCTGATAGGCGACGAGGACCGTCTTGCGCCCGGCCTCGCCGAGGTGGACTGCTCCGCCCGGGCGCTCCTCGAAGTCGGAGGGGCGCACCTGCCTTCGGTTTATGAGGCTGAACGAGAGCCGGTCGGCCAGGATTGGGCGTAGCTCCTCCATGAGGTCGAGGGCCAGGGAAGGCCTGCCTGGGCGTAGAGCGTGCAGGTACCCGAACTGCGGGTCGAGCCCAACGCCCTCGCACGCGGAGACACAGTCGCCGAGCAAGAGGGCATAGATGAAGGAAAGAAGGGCGTTCATCCTGTCCCTCGGCGGGCGACGGTTGCGTCCGGTCCAGGCGTAGTGCTCCCTGTCCGAACGCACCATCCGGTTGAGCGTCTCGAAGTACACGCGCCCAGCCTGTCCTTCGACCCCACGCACCTCGGCCACGCTCACGGCCCTGCCGACATCCCGTAGAGACCAGCCGAGGACTTTAGCGGTGTTCTCCAGCGCGTCCCTGTCTTCGGTCAACGCGGCCTCCCTGGCGGACCGTTGCACAAGGGTGCGCGCGTTGCGGACCTTGCCCGCTACGACGTTGCGCGCGATCTCCGTGACGCGGTAGGGGTTGCCCTGCGCCTCGTACTGCGCCCGGCGCAAGAGCACGTTCCCGCTCGTCGGACCCGCGAGCCTGCCCTTGAAGCGGCCGGTCTTGCCGAGCCACACGATGCTCCGACCGTCTTCAGCGAACCGGTGGAGCAAGAAAGGGCTCACGAGGACGTTCCCGAACAGGACCATCCCGCCGATGTGGTGCAGCGGCACCTGCAGCTTCAACTCGCGCTCGACCTCGAGCTTTAATGCGCCTAACAAAACCGGGTGGCGGGTACGGTGAAGCTATGG
>JADDPR010000130.1 GCA_016781775.1 Rubrobacter sp.
CCGGCAACCTGTACCTGGTCCGCGTCGGCACCAGGCCCGAGCGCAACCGCTGCGAGTGCCGCGGCTTCTCCTCGCACCGCCATTGCTCGCACGTCGTGGCTGCTGAGCGCACCGCGAAGAGGAGCGGCCTTTGCGACGGGTGCGGGGAGCGGGTCTGGCGCCGCGATCTCGTCGAGGTCGGCGACGACTCCCTCGTCTTCTTCGAGGGCGACGAGCTCTGCCGACCCTGCGCCCGCGCGCACGGCGTCCTCTAGCGTGACCGCCAATGCCTACAGCGAGGGGGCCGCCATCGGCCCCCGCCTTTAAGCACCTGGACGAGTCGAGAGAGAAGGGGAAGAGATGGCGGAGAACCACGAGTGCAGGGCCCCCGGTTGCGGGCGTCCCGCCCCGGCCCCTAACGAGCATATGTTCTGCGACGGGCACCGCGCCTACTTCGACGCGTCCTACGCGTACGACGAGTGGACGACCTGCGCCGAGGAGCTGTTGCCCCTCTTCGTCCGCCACGCCGAAGCGCTCGGCAACGCGGCACTGGAGGAGATGTTCCGCGAGAACCTGGAGCGGGCGCAGCGTGAGACCTCACGCTGGAGCGAGGAGCTGGCCCGGGCGGGAGCAGGGCTTAGGGGCGAGTAGTCCCGGCGTTTGGAAACTTCGGGCCGTGTGCGTACCCTTGTGGGGCATCCCCGGCCCTTATCCGTACTTGAGAAGCTCCCCGTTCACCAACGTTCACCGCATTGTTCACCGACGTTCCCCAGCACGTTGACACTTGTTCGGTAGGCTTCAGGTTAACTGTGGAGTGGTGCAGGACGCGTAAGAAGACTTATAGAACAAGGAGAAAACGTTGATGAAGAGGTTGGTTTACTTGTCCATATATATGCAAAATCATATGAATATGGATATTTTTATGTATAGGCAAGCACACGCTAAGGAGAAGATCATAATATGCCTGTAGTCCAACGATTCGCCCAGGTATTCGGGGCGGTTTACGTGTTGGTGGGGATCGTCGGGTTCATCCCGCCGCTGCTCATGGGGGGGAGCCTTCCGGGGGTCATAGGGCCTTTCTCGGGTCTGCTCTTGGGCCTGTTCGCTGTCAACTGGGTCCACAACCTGGCCCACCTCTCCCTAGGGGTGTTGGGCCTAGCCGTCCACAGGAGCTTTTCGGCCTCCAAGGCCTACGCTTTGGCGCTTGGCGTTTCTCACGCGGGGCTGCTATTGCTGGGGATACTCTCCGGTAGCGTCGCCACCCTAGGGGGGCTCTTTCCGCTCAACGGGCTCGACAACGTCTTGCACGCCCTGGTGACGCTGGCGGGGTTGGCGTTCTATTTCACGGCGCGGCAGCCAGAGGGCGACGAGAGGACCGGTGCCCCGGCACGCGCTTAGCGGGACTTCCGCTTGCGGCGGCACCACCCGGCCGGGTCCTCCTTCGGGGCCCGGCTTCTTCGTGTGTCAACCTCCCATCCCGCCACGCCCGGCTACGTTAAATCTAATCCTCGTCT
>JADDPR010000149.1 GCA_016781775.1 Rubrobacter sp.
CCCCGTCGATGGTTCAGGAGTGCGGAAGGACGCGAGCGGGTGCATGATGGTTGCACCATGGAAACGTTCGATGCCCTTCACGCCTTTCGCTCCTTCCGCGACTCGTTTTACGGGTGTCTCGGCCGTAGGGCCGATGCTCTCTTCGAACTCACCGACGCACTCCTCGCCGCGGACGCCGCCCCTTCCCCCGTGCACCTCAGCCTCCAGGCGTCCCATCGTCGCGGGTGGGGCAGCCTCTACGCCGCTTTAGCGAATGGAACCATAGACGCCGAGGCCCTGCGTGACCTGCTCGCCCGAGTCCCGTTTGCCGGGGCCGAGAACGAGCCGCCCGTCTACGCTATGGACGTGAGCGTGTGGGATCGTTGCGACGCGGAGACGAGCCCCGAGCGCGGCTTCTACTACCATCCGTCCCGTCACTCCTCGGGTCAGCCCATCGTGGCCGGATGGGCCTACCAGTTCATCGCCCGGCTCAACTTCGTACGCGAGAGCTGGACCGCCCCCGCGGATGTCGCGCGCGTCCACCCGGCGCGGGACGCCAACGAAGTCGCCGCCGAGCAGATCGAGGCGTTCCTCGGTCGGTCGGCCGTGGAGGGGCGTCTCGCTCCCGTGTTCGTCTTCGACGCGGGCTACGACCCGGTGAAGCTGCAGCAGGGGCTCGCGGGGAGTAGCCCTTGCCAGATCCTCGTCCGCTTGCGCGCCGGGCGTAGCTTCTACGGAGACCCGAGCCTCTCCGATCCGCCTGCAAACATCGGGAGGCCGCGTCGTCACGGGCCGAAGATGAGGTGCTCCGACCCGAGCACCTGGCCCGAACCGTCGGCCGAGCACGCGTGCGAGGATGCAGGCTACGGGGTGGTGCGCGTGCGGGCGTGGGCGAGCCTGCATCCGAAGGTCGCGTCGCACAAAGGTCGGGGTAGCAGGGGGCCTTTGCCGATCGTGGTGGGGACGCTGGTGCTGGTGGAGGTCGAGCGGTTGCCCCGAGGCGAGAGGCGTCGCGAACCGCGGGTGTTGTGGCTGTGGTGGGCCGGACCGGAGGGGACCGAGGCGGACCTGGGATTGCTTTGGCGCGCCTACGTAAGGCGCTTCGACCTGGAACACACCTTCCGCTTTCTCAAGCAGACGTTCGGATGGACCAACCCCCGGTTTCGTTACCCTGAGCAGGCCGATCGGTGGACGTGGCTGGTGGTGGCGGCCTTCACGCAGTTGCGCCTGGGGAGGGCGAGCGTGGCGGACATGAGGCTGCCGTGGGAGAGGCAATACGAAGCGGGAAGGCTGACGCCGACGCGGGTACACCGGGCAGTTTCGACGCTTTTGGGTCGAGTGGGGACGCCCGCGAAACCACCGAAACCCTGCGGGAGGTCTCCCGGAAGGCCCAAAGGAAGGCGTTCGGGGAGGGCGAAGCTCTACCCGGCCATCAAGAAGAGCGCCTGAGCCCACGGAGAAGACGAGAAAGAGGGTTTTGCGATGGGCTTCATGTCCATCGCAATACCCTCCGTGCTTAAAACGCTAAAACGCAAG
>JADDPR010000229.1 GCA_016781775.1 Rubrobacter sp.
CTCTCCCAGAAGATACCTGCGACTGCTACTCGGTGCGTCTATCTGGATCACCTCCTCTCCGTGCTTTCAACTGACGAGGATTTTACTACCCGTGTACGCGTACGACAAGGGTACGGAAAAGGAGATTTTTCCGGCCGAATTTGCCCTAACCGAAGCCCGCTCGAATGCCGCAAATAAACGTCTCTGTGAGGCCACAGGTGACCACCCCACGGGGTGCGATACTACCGGCTCTTCTCCCAGTTCATGCGACGTACTCCTTCCGCCGCACCCCGCCGGCACCTAGACTGTGAAGGTTCGTTTCCCGGAGGAAGGACGTCGTGTTGAGGGCGGTGCTTTGCAGAGGATGGGGAGATCCCCCGGTCCTCGCTGTCGAAGAGGTGGAGGGGAAGGCGCCTGGGATGGGTGAGGTTCGGGTGTCGGTGCGGGCCGCGGGGATCAACTTCGCGGACAACCTCATGGTCGCGGGCCGCTACCAGTTCAAGCCCCCTTTCCCATTTAGCCCGGGCTTCGAGGCCTCCGGCGTGGTCGCCGAGGTCGGGGAGGGCGTCCGCGGCCTGACGGCCGGCGACAGGGTCATGGTCGCCCTGCCGCACGGCGGGTTCGCGGAGGAGATCGTGGCTCCGGCCACGAGCGTGTTCGAACTCCCCGAGGGCATGGACTTCCACGCGGCAGCGGCCTTTCCCGTCGCTTACGGGACCGTCCACCTCGCCCTCGTCCACCGGGCGCGTCTCCAACGGGGGCAGACGCTCCTGGTACACGGGGCCGGCGGGAATGTGGGCCGCGCAGCGGTCGAGGTCGGCAAACACCTCGGTGCCACCGTGCTGGCGACGACGGGGAGCGCCCCGAGTCTGGAAGTCGCCCGGGGGCGCGGAGCGGATCACCTCATCCGCTACGACCGTGAGGACGTTCGGGACAGGGTTCTGGAGCTCACCGACGGCGACGGCGCCGACGTCGTCTTCGACCCGGTGGGGGGAAATCTCTTCGACGCCTCGTTGCGCTGTGTGGCCTGGGAAGGGACCATCCTCGTCATAGGGTTCGCCGCCGGGCGCATCCCGGAGGCGCCCGCCTGGCGACTACTCCTGAAGAGCTGCGCCGTGATCGGCGTGGATTGGGGCGGCTACCTCAGGCGCGAGCCGGAGACCGTGCGGTCCGCCACGCAGGACGCGCTACGATGGTACGCCGAAGGCGCCCTCGACCCGACGCCCGCGCATGCCTTCCGGTTGGAGGAGACGGCGAAAGCCCTCGAGGCCCAGGCAGCGCGTGAACTTCGAGGCAAGGCCGTGCTGACGATCCGCTGAGGCATGCGTCCCCCGGTACGCGGGTCCGCGCTACGGGGTGGGGCTCAGGAGGCTGCGCCGTCGGCGAGGTGGCGCCTGAGGAGGTCGAAGGCGCGGTTGGCGGTACGCTCCCGGATCGCCTCCCGCGAGCGGCCCCAGGCGGAGAGGTTGAGCTTCTCGACGGTGGTCTCCCCGCCGTCGGCGAGCCCGACGTAGACGAGCCCCACGGGCTTCTCTTCCGTCCCCCCGCCGGGACCGGCGACACCGGTCACGGAGAGCGCGTAGTCCGAGTCGGAGAGCTTTCGCGCCCCTTCGGCCATCGCCTTCGCGACGGGCTCGGAGACGGCGCCGTGCTCGACGAGCAGGTCGTGGGGTACGCCGAGGAGGCGCTCCTTGGAGTCGTTCGAGTACGTCACGAGCCCCTCTTTGAAGTAGGCGGAGGAGCCTGCCATGTCAGTAAGGCGCTTGGCGAGAAGGCCGCCGGTGCAGCTCTCGGCGAGGGCCAGGGTGGCGCCCTTCTCCTCGAGGAGCCGCGCAAGGGCGCTCTCGATCGTCTCGGAGTCGACCCCAAAGTAGTAGTCGCCGAGGCGGCGGAGAATCTCCTCGGCGACGGGCTCTATCTTCGCCTCGGCCTCATCGGGGGTAGCGGCGCGGGCCGTTATGCGAAGCTTGACCTTGCCCTGGCTCGCCAGCGGGGCAACCGTCGGGTCGGAGGCGTCGAGGAGGTCCTGGACCTGCTCGGCGATGGCCGACTCGCCGATCCCGGTAAAGTGCAGGATGCGCGAGACTATGGCACCGTCCGTCCGCTCCTTTACGAGCGGGGCGAGCGTCTCCTCGAACATAACCTTCATCTCGCTCGGCACCCCCGGAAAGGTCGCGACGAGCGCGCCTTCAATCTCCATGAGGGCGCCCATCGCGGTCCCCAAGGGGTTCGGGATCAGCTCCGCGCCCTCGGGGAAGAGGGCTTGCTTGTAGTTCGACGGGGTCGGCGTGCGGCCGAAGCGTCGGAACATCTCATCCACGTGCTCGCGCGCCTCCTCCCTCTCGACCATCTCGCGGCCGGCGGCCAGCGCCAGGCACTCGTTCGTCAGGTCGTCGGAGGTCGGGCCGAGGCCGCCGGTGGTGATGACGAGGTCCGCGCGAGAGGCGGCCTCCAGGATGGCGGCGATGATGCGTTGACGGTTGTCGCCGACCGTGGTGTGCCGGTAGATCGCCACGCCCAGAGGGGCCAGGTAGCTGCTCAACCACGCCGTGTTGGTGTCCACGAGGTCCCCGAGAAGCATCTCGGTCCCTATGGTCACGATCTCCGCGCTCTTTATCGTCCCCGTCTTCGCCGCAGCTTCGGCGCTCGTGCTCTCGTTTTGCATCCGGCTATTCTACAATCCCACCCGTTATGAACGATGATCATCTACTAAGAACCGCAACGGGTTATGCCCGCGAACGTCTCTCCGACAAACGTTTCGACCACACAATACGCGTCGCCGAGACCGCCGAACGCCTCGCCGGGCTGCACGGCCTCGACCCCGCCAAGGCACGCCTCGCGGGCCTCCTGCACGACCTGGCGCGGGAGACGGACGGGGATACGCTCCTCCGCACAGCAACGGAGAACGGCGTCTCCATCGGCGATCCCGAGCGCGAGAAACCGATGCTCCTGCACGGTCCTGTGGCGGCGGAGGTCGCGGAGTCGGAGTTCGGGGTGAGGGACGAGGCGGTCCTTGAGGCCGTCAGGGTCCATACGACCGGTGCGCCGGGGATGGGGCCTTTGTCGCTTGCGGTCTTTGTGGCCGACAAGATCGAGCCCGGACGCGAGGGCGAATGGGTCGAGCAGTTACGAGAGCTCGCCGAGAGAGACCTGAGGGAGGCGGCGAGGGAGTCGCTGAAGTCCTCCATCTCCTACAACGAGGGGCGGGGGCGCACGATACACCCCAAGAGCCGCGAGGCGCTGGAATGGCTAGAGGACGGAAGCTAGAAACCTGTCGAAGCTCCGGCCGATGGCGGGATACAGCTCGTACAGGCCGTATCCGATGGCCAGCACCATGACGACGGCCACCATGAACTCGGAGGCCCCGCCGGAGCGTACGCCGCCTGGCAGGAGCTTGAAGGGCTTCCCCATCGGCCAGAGGAGCGGTACGCCCCTCGTGTTCAGCGCGTCGGCGACGAGGTGCGAGGCATAGCCGGTGATGAGCGCCGCGTAGAGCCCAGGAACGAGCGGGGCCAGCGGCGAGACGATCGCCGCGAAGATCACAACCCCCAGCAGGGAGTGCGTGAGCGTCCGGTGGCCGACGGTGCGAAAAAGGACGAACGAGAGTGCCCTCAACCCCCAGCTTACGGGCCTTATGAGCTTGTCTAGTACAGGGCTCTTCGTGCGGCTGAGGCCGTTGCCGAGGCGGCTTCGGGGGTTGTCTACGTCCGGGATCCAGGCGGCGACCGCCGCCGCCGGGTAGGCATATAGGGCGGGGTCTTCCCCGGTAAAGAGCGAGGCCCCGACGAGGGCCGCCACCCCGAAAACGGCGTGCGTGGTCGCGTTCATCGGGGCGGCAGTTTAGCAACTCCGAGCGGCAACGGATGCGAATCCTCGTCGTACCGTGCGGGGTTCCGGTTGCTCGATTGCGGCGTCGAGCATGGGCCTTCTCGACGCCTTAGCTGTTCGAGCCCTACACGCCGCGCTCCGACCTACGCCTCGCCGCCCCAAGCCAGCTCCGTCGCACAGCAGCGCTACCGGGCTTCACCACACGCCAGTAACGTTCAAAATTCCGGCGCGACGAGGGATCGGACGTCCGTATGCGCGTCTCGGTGCGAAGCTCGGCACCGCCGTCGCGGTGTTCGACGGAGAAGTTCATCGCGACCTTGGCGAAACCGTTCTCCCCAAAGGCCACAAACTCGTCTGCGTCCCGGATAACGGGCACGATGCCACCGCGCACCTTCCACATCTGCCCGATCGCGCCGACGACCACCTCTCGGCCCGGCTCCTCCGCCAGCCTGGCGAACGCGAAGGCCAGCATTTGTTCGTAGAGCGGCTCGGTCTTCGCGCTCGGTAGCCCCCGCTTCCCCGCGAACCGCGCCGGCAAGGACCGGATGGCGAACAGGAGACGTACCAGGGGCATCTCGCCCGGCGTCGCCCGCTTGGCCGCCTCAAGCGCGCGCTCGGGCGTGGCGGAGAAACAGATCGCATGGACCTCGTCGAACTCGTACTCAGGCATCAACTCGTCCAGCAGCACGGGGTGCTCCTCACCCTTCGCTTACGACGGCGGTCTCGGAGTGCCCCCGCCGCGCCACCGCGAGCATCAGCGCGGCCTGCGACAAGGCCAGCCAGAAGCCGGAGGCTGGCATCATCACCACGCCGATACCCCGAGCGCCAACAACGACCAGCCGAGGAAGAGCGGCAGGGTCCCCGTCCGGGCTTGCGCCCAGTGGGTCAGACCGCCGAGCATCAAAAGCATCACACCGAAGAGCATGAACCAGAAAGCGGCCTCCCGGTCGAAGGCCTTGGACGCCGGATCCGGCCCAACGGCGCCGAACCCGTCCCCCGCTATGGCGGCGAGCGGCCCGGCAAAGAAAAACAGACCGACCAGAAGATGCAGCACGCCCGTCGCCACCAGCAACGGTCCGCAGAGTCGACGCATGAGGGTTCCCCTTTCCCTGGCGTTTTTCAATACGCTACCGTATGGTAAAGCGGTTGTCAATACGGTATCGTATGTTAGAAAGTGGTCGTGTCGAAACGGAGGACTACGGGCAGAGCGGGCTTCCTGACGGCCGAGGATTGGGTGCGGGCGGCCGTCGGGGCGATCGAGGAGGGAGGGGTCGGCGCGGTCGCCGTCGAGCCGCTCGCCAAAAAACTGGGGGTGACTAAGGGCAGCTTCTACTGGCACTTCGAGAACCGCGATGCCCTGCTCAGGGCGGTGCTGGAGTGGTGGCAGCGGGAGGCCACCGAGGCGGCGATCTCGGCGACCCGGTCGATCGGCGCCCCCCGGGAGAGGCTCGTCCGGCTGACCGAGGAGGCGTTCGGCGACGACCCGCATCGCGTCGGCTCTTCCCCCGAGCGGGAGATCTCCCTGGGCCGCACCTTCGAGTTGGCGATCTCGGACGCGGCCGACGACCCTATCGTGCGGCCGGTCCTGCGGCACGTCACCGAACGCCGGATCGACTACCTGGAGGAGTGCTACCGCTCCTTGGGATTCTCCCCGGAAGAGGCGAGTCACCGCGCCCTACTCGTCTATGCCGCCTACGCGGGCACGATGCGGCTGGTGCGAGACGCCCCCGGTCGCTTGCCGACCGGGGAGGGTTACCGGTCGTACAAACGGCACCTCGCCGCCACGCTCGTGCCCGAAGGCGATGCACGGTAGCTAGCGAGGAAGATGACGTGCATGTGGAAGGGCATTAGCCGCGCAGGCGTCGCTCCCCACCGCCCCGACGCTCGGTGGGTCCTACCCCAAGGCCCTCAGTGGCCGGAATTCTCCGGGCCTACCGCCCCAACCATCGCCCTCTTTGAGTCCCACGCAAAGCGCCCCTGCAGCACCCGCACGAACGGGTAACCGAGCCACGCCAGGG
>JADDPR010000351.1 GCA_016781775.1 Rubrobacter sp.
GGGGCTGCGGCAGCCCCCCAGCGAGGCCGGGTTGCTCGTTGGTCAGCCAAGCCCGCCTTGGTTCTGGGCATCGTGCCCGTACGCGCCGGCCCTCCTGCCTCGCTCGGCCGCAGACCGGGCTTGGACCGACCCGCCACCACGGGCCTGTCGCGGCCCGCCGCAAGGACCTGCGCGATGCGCCTGCGTTGGGTCGGCGCGACGAGTCCATCGCGGTCGTACGGCCGGACAGGCAGTTGTGCTGGGCGTAGCTCCCCCGATTGGGACTCGAACCAATAACCCTGCGCGTTGATCTTGGATCCGTTGGCTCGCACTGATCGTCGATTTCGCCGATGAAGAACCCGACGCCAGCGCAGCCAGCCACAGGTATCGCGACGGCTGTCAGTCACCGGATGGCCGCCGAACGTGTCTCTCAATGCGCCCTCATCGACGCCCTCGCGGACCGTGCCGAGTGCCCTTATCGGCGCGCCTGCCTCCCTTCCACGGGACCTCGGCAGGATCGACTCGATCGCACTCGAGAACGTCAAGATCAAAAGACACGGCGCGACCCGGCTGTGCAACCGGAGGAGTACTGGACCGGACCCGGAGGAAGTACGTCCGCGACTGGCCTGTCATCACCAATGACGCCTCCCTGCGACGACACCAGGTTGATGAAGTCACGCCGATGGCTCTTCCACAGTTGGTCGAGCCCCGGACAGAGGCAGGCCGCGCCGCTGTACCTGTTCCATAAGGACGGTCCGATGGGTCCGCGACCGGTTCTGTCACGTGCTCTGGTCAGCGACCGTACGTAGTACGTTCTGCAGCCGGGTCTTGGCGTCGGCGGCGATCGGCTCAAGTTCGGGTCGGTCGGGGACGCTGACCATGATCTCGGGGTTGAGGGCGGAGATCAGTGTGTGCCCGTCGTCGTCGGTGCGGACGACGACGTTGCAGGGCAACAGCAGTCCGAGGTCGGGCTCGATCTGTAGGCCTTGTCGGGCGAGGGGGGCATTGCAGGCGCCGAGGATAATCTGCGGCTGCACGTCGACGTCGAGTTTGGCCTTCAGGGTCGAGGCGACGTCGATCTCGGTGAGGATGCCGAAACCCTCTTCTGCGAGGGCCGCGCGGGTCCGTTCCAGGGCCTGGTCGAGCGGGGCGTCCACGCGCACGCTCATGCCGAATTGGGTCATGACGGTTCTCCTTCTGCTGTAGGTGACATGGCGGCTGGTGCCCGCAGTAGCGGGCGGTCTTCCGCTGGGCGGCTGAGCAGGGCCTGGGTGACGGCGAAGGCGGCGACGGCGTTCCAGGTAGGCGGAGCGGCCGGCGATGAGCTGGCCCCAGCGGCGGCCGTGAACCCGGCGGATCACCGGCCAGCGCCGGGGCGGCGGGTGGGTCACGGCTAGTCCAGCCAGCGCTGCATCAGCGCGATCTCGTCGGTCTGGACGCGCACCATCTCCGCG
>JADDPR010000519.1:0-1127 GCA_016781775.1 Rubrobacter sp.
GACGCTGGTCGGCTTCTCGATGGGCGGCGGCGAGGTCGTCCGCTACATCAGCCGGTACGGGACCGACCGGGTGTCGAAGGCCGTGCTGGCCGCCGCCGTGCCGCCGTACCTGTACAAGAGCGAGGGTAACCCCGAGGGTGGTCTGGACGACGCTACGATTCAGCAGTTCCAGGGCGCGGTGCGCGAGGATCGGATCGCGTTCCTCGACCAGTTCATTTCCAACTTCTTCGCCGCGGGCGACCGGAACGACCTGATGAGCGAGCCTGGCCGGCTCTACCACCGCGAGATCGCGGAGTTCGCCTCGCCGAAGGGGACGCTGGACTGCATCGGCGCGTTCTCGTACACCGACTTCCGCAGCGAGGTGGCCAACATCAGCGTACCTACGCTGGTCATCCACGGCGACTCCGACGCGATCGTCCCGTTCGAGGTCAGCGGCAAGCGTTCGCACGAGGCCATCGCCGATAGCTCGCTGGTAGTCATCGAAGGCGCGCCGCACGGCTTCAACGCCACCCACGCCGAGCAGTTCAACCGCGCGCTGATCGACTTCCTCGCGAGGTAGGATCGGACCTCCCGAGGGGCGGCGCGGACGTGGCCGCCCCTCGGGAGGCGTGGTATACGGTTGGTTCAGGTGTATGCATGATGTCTGACCTTCCACAAATCCAAGGCGGGACCGGAACAAACCGGGCGGCGAGCACGGATCTCGCCCTGCTCTGCTTCGGGCTCCACGCCGCATCGCGCGCGATGACGGCGGTCTACAGGCCGCTCCTGGAGGGGCTTGGCCTTACTTACCCGCAGTACCTCGTCATGCTGCTGCTCTGGGAGGGCGAGCCGCGCCTGGTCAAGGAGCTCGGCGGCGTCTTGGAGCTCGACTCCGGCACCCTCTCGCCCCTGCTCAAGCGCCTCGAAGCGGCGGGTCTCATCCGGCGGGAACGCCGCGCCGAGGACGAGCGCGCGGTGGAGGTCACCCTCACGCCGGAGGGCCGCGCCCTCCAGGAGCGAGCGCGCCACGTTCCGGTCGCCATAGAACGGGCCACTAAACTCTCCCACGAGGAGATCGAAGACCTCCGCGTCAAGCTCGCCGAGCTGCGGACGGCCCTGCGCCGGGCGCAGGTCGAGTAGACCGAGGA
>JADDPR010000519.1:1236-4286 GCA_016781775.1 Rubrobacter sp.
AGCTGCGGACGGCCCTGCGCCGGGCGCAGGTCGAGTAGACCGAGGAGGCGCGGGGCGTCCGAAGCGCACGCCCGCAGGGCGGCGCTCGCGAGCGTTGTGTTCGCTCCGTGAGGGGGCGCATGCTCGTGGATCCCGGCTTCCGGGGCGCGAAGGTGTGTTACCCTCTTCCGCCATGACCTCGAAGAGCCCCGGAAACATCGGACCTGTGACCCCATCGCGGCTCGGTATACAGCCGGTCGGCGAGGTGGCCGAGGTTGCGGAAGGGGTGCATCAGCTCAAGGTGCCGATCCCCATTCCGCTCGTCTACGTCTCGGCGTATCTCGTCGAGGGGGAGGACGGCTGGACCCTTATCGACACCGGCTTCGACTATGGTGAGGGGAAGGCGGCCTGGGAGAAGGGCGCCCGATCTCTTGGTTTCAGCCTCGAGCGCGACGTCTCGCGCATAATCGTCACGCACTTCCATCCGGACCATCTGGGGGCGGCGCGCTGGTTGCAGGAGACGAGCGGGGCGCCGGTGTACATGCTCGACAGCGAGATCCGGAACTCCCGAGCGGTCTGGGAAGGCGGAGATACCTCGCGGTTCGTCGAGCACCTGGTGCGTCATGGGATGGACCGGGAGACCACCGAGTGGGCGACGGCGAGCATGAGGACGAGCCTCGCGCTGCCGGAGAAGATGGTGGCGTTAAGGGAGGGTGAGGAGCTACCCCTGGGGCCGGGGATGGTCCGGGTCGTGCGGGCGCCGGGGCACGCGGACCACCAGATCGTGCTGCACGACGAGGGGCGCAGGATCCTCTTCGCCGCCGACCACATCCTCCTCAAGATCACGCCGAACGTCGGAATCTGGCCCGAGACCGCACCCAGGCCGCTCTACCGCTACGAGGAGAGCCTCCGCTCGATGCGCGACCTCCCCGTAGAGCTCGTCCTCCCCGGGCACGGCCCGATCTTCCACGACTTGAGCGGTCGGGTAGACGAGCTCCTGGCCCACCACGAGGAGCGCCTTGAGGAGATGCGGCGGGAGATCGAGGGCGGCCCGAAGACCTCGTTCGAGGTCTCGCGAAAAGTCTTTCGATACGGTCTCTCGATCTACGAGCGCTGCTTCGCCCTCGCCGAGACGCTCGCCCACCTCGACCACCTCGTCCTTCTGGGCCGGGCGGAACGCATGGAGGACGGAGACTTCGTTCGGTTCCGGGCGTCGTAGAATAACGCAGTCCCAAAATCCGGCCTGGGGGTAATCACGATCCGCCTGCACGACTACCCGCTATCGGGAAATTGCTACAAGGTCCGTCTCCTGCTGGCGCAACTCGGCATACCGTACGAACGGATCGAATGGGACACCCGCGCCGGCGAGACGCGTACCCCGGAGTTTCTGAGCATCAACCCCGCCGGCAAGGTCCCGGTGCTGGAGACCGAAGACGGCAAGCTCCTGCCGGAATCCGACGCCATCCTCTTCTACCTCGCGGAGGGTACCCCGTTTCTGCCCGAGGATCGGTTCGAGCGGGCGCAGGTGCTGCGCTGGATGTCGTTCGAGCAGAGCGTGCATCAGCCCAGCTTTGCCATCGCGCGGTTCCTCGTCCAGGCCCTGGAGATGAACGACGAGCGCCGAAAGATGTTGGGGCAGAAGCAGAAGGCGGGCTACGCCGCGCTCGAAACAATGGAGGGTCACCTTGAAGACGGCGGTTTCTTTGTCGGGGGCCGCTACACGGTTGCGGACATCGCGCTCTACGCCTACACCCACGTCGCCCACGAGGGCGGCTTCGACCTCCGGCCCTTCCCCGCGGTACGCGCCTGGTTGGAGCGGGTCGCGTCCCGACCAGCGTACGTCCCGATGACGGAGGGTTAGCTTGAGCCGTCAGGATACTGCCGATTCGTCGCTCGCCGTGGTGGTCCGGGAGGAGGTCGCCAACAGCGTGACGCACGGGCTGGGGCTCCTCGCGAGCATCGTCGGCGTCGTGGTGCTGATCTCCCTCGCCGCCGAGCGGGGGGAGGGCTGGCACGTGGTGAGTGCCGCGGTCTACGGTACGACGCTCGTGGCGCTCTACGCCGCCTCGACCTTGTATCACTCGCTCAAGGGAACGAAGGCGAGGGACGTCTTGCGGCTCCTGGACCACTGCGCGATCTACCTGCTCATCGCCGGTACCTACACTCCTATAACGCTCGTGAGCTTGCGCGGGGGGTGGGGCTGGGCGCTCTTCGGCGCCGTGTGGGCGCTGGCTGCGGCCGGGATCTTCTTCAAGGTCTTCGCCACCGGACGTTTCGGCTACCTCTCGACGGTCGCCTACGTCTTGATGGGTTGGATCTGCGTCTTCGCCTTGAAGCCCATGCTGCTCCTCCTCTCGCCGGGGGCCCTCGCCCTGCTCTTCGCCGGAGGGGTGGCGTACACCGCCGGAACGATGTTCTACGCGTGGGAGCGCGTCCCTTACTCCCACGCCGTCTGGCACCTCTTCGTGATCGCGGGCAGCGTCTGCCACTACCTGGCGATCGCCATCTACGTCCTCGCCCCATCGGTCTAGGAGGCGGGGAAGAGGTTTCCGCCACGACGACCGGGGCAACATGACCGGGACGGGGCTTGCACAAATAAGCGTCTCAGGAGGGCATTTCTTGTGCAACTCGGACTCCTGCACGATAATTGTCTCGACGGCTGGCCGGGGTGCTGGCAGAGAGGGGACGAAGACGATGCTCTCGACGACCATCAGGTTGTTCCTGATCTCGGGGCGTTTCGTCGGCTTCGCGGCGGCGGTCCTTACCCTCACCCTCATGGTTTGTGGGGACAGGGCTTGCTCCGCTACGCATTCTTCCACGAAGATCCGATGTGGGGTGAAGTCGGGATCGTTCCCCTCGAAATCGTCTTGCGGATCTTCGTCGCGGCGCGGGTCGTACGGAACGTCGTCAAGCTCGACGGGCGCGACCTACTTCCCGCCCTGTTGACGGCCTTCGGCGTTTCTTTCTTCCTCTTGTTCGGTTGGTACTCCCTGCTCTTGGGCTTCGACGGCGGCTTCTTCTACTGGGTCGCCGGGCTGCTCGTGGGTTGCGCTCTGCTGTTGGCGAAGATC
>JADDPR010000519.1:4411-22442 GCA_016781775.1 Rubrobacter sp.
GTGGGTTGCGCTCTGCTGTTGGCGAAGATCGATGCCCGGCCCGGGGAAGCTGCGACCTGAACGACTTTTGCGCAGACCGCCGATTATTTGTGCGGGCGGCTTTTTATGTGCAAGGCCGACCGGGGCGCAAAGAGAAAGGCCACTTATATGCAGGTTGGAAGCGCAGCCCGAAGGGCCAGCGGCAAGATGGACGAGACGCTCCTGGAGCGTCTCAAGGGGAGGGTCACCCTGGCCGGCGGCGGCCACGACGAGATAGAGGTCGAGGCCCCGTTTACGGGTGAGATCCTCGGGAGCGTCCCCTGGGGCACGGCGGACGACGTTCGGGAGGCGGTCCGCCGGGCGCGCGCGGCGCAACGTCTCTGGGCGCAGACGAGCTTTGAGGAGCGGGCCAGGATCTTCATGCGCTTCCACGACCTCGTGCTGGAGCGTCAGGACGAGGTGCTCGACACCCTGCAACTGGAGAGCGGAAAGGCCCGCGGGCACGCCTTCGAGGAGGTGCTCGACGTCGCGATCGTCGCGCGCTACTACGCCCGCACCGCGAAGGGTCACCTGCGCCCCCGCCGCAGACAGGGCGCCTTCCCCCTCCTCACCTCGACGCGGGAGTACCACCACCCCAAGGGTGTCGCGGGATTTATCGTGCCGTGGAACTACCCCCTGACTCTCGCCGTCACCGACGCCATCCCGGCCCTCATGGCCGGCAACGCCGCGGTCGTCAAGCCCGACGCCCAGACCCCGTTCTCGGCGCTGTGGGCCGCTGCGATCCTCGAGGAGGCCGGTCTTCCGCGGGACCTCTTCGGGATCGTCACCGGCCGCGGGGCCGAGCTCGGCGCGCCCCTGATCGAGACCGTGGACTTTCTCATGTTCACCGGCAGCACCGCCACGGGTCGCACCGTCGCCGCCCAGGCCGCCAAAAGACTCATCGACTACTCCATGGAGCTCGGCGGCAAGAACGCCATGCTCGTGCTGGAGGACGCCGACCTCGAGAAGGCGGCGGAAGGGGCCGTCCGCGCCTGCTTCTCGAACGTCGGCCAGCTCTGCATCTCCATCGAGCGCCTCTTCGTCCACGACTCCCTCTTCGACCGCTTCGCCGAAAGGTTCGCCGAGAAGACCCGCGCCCTGAGGCTCGGCGGCACTTTAGACTACTCCGCCCAGATGGGCTCGCTCGTCTCTCGGAAGCAACTCGACACGGTCGAGAGGCACGTGCAGGACGCCGTGGAGAAGGGTGCTGCGGTCCTCACGGGCGGCCGGCCCCGCCCCGACCTCGGACCCTACTTCTACGAGCCCACGATCCTCACGGGCACCACCGCCGAGATGACGCTCTTCGCCGAGGAGACCTTCGGACCCGTCGTCTCCCTCCAGCGCTTCTCCTCCGTCGACGAGGCGGTCGAGAAGGCCAACGACAGCCCGTACGGCCTGAACTTCAGCGTCTGGACCGGCGACGAGGCGCGCGGGAAGAAGCTCGCAACCCGTCTCGAAGCAGGCACGGTGAACGTCAACGAGGCCTACGCCGCGGCCTGGGGCTCGACCGACGCCCCGATGGGCGGCTTCAAGGACTCGGGCGTCGGTCGCCGCCACGGGGCGCACGGCATCCAGAAGTACACGGAGTCCCAGACCGTCGCCGTGCAGCGTCTTCTCCCGGCCGCCCCGCCTCCGGGGATGGGCGCCGAGCGTTACGCCCGGATCGCGACGGCGGCCCTGAAGGTCCTCTCCCGTCTCCCCGGCCTCAAGTAGCCCCCAGCAGGAAGGTCAGGAGCGTCAGGTAGGCCGCGCTCGCGACCGCGAGGGCGATGGAAAACTTCCAGTTGCGCTTCGGCCCGATCTCCAACGGATGCAGCTCCGAGAGCCGGGCGAGCATCGTCACGGAGTTGGAGAAGGGCGTCAGAAGCAGCGCGGACTGGGCCCCGAGCAGTATCGCCACGGCCCACAGCGCGGGCGCTGGGCTCTCTATGAGCGGGAAGGCGGTGTTGATGAGGAGCACGAGCGGGACGACGTGTATCCCCACCACGAACCCGGCCCCCACGACGATCGCCAGCGCGGGCGCCACGAGCACCGGCGGGAGCGCCCCCAGGGCGTCGCCGACCGGCGCCAGGGCGCCGAGGGCTTCCAGGGAGAGCACCAGGATGCCCGCCGAGACGAAGATGGCGAACTCGGCGTGCGAACCAACCAGCGATTCCCGCGCCTCATCGGCGAGCCTCCGTAGCGGGGACGTCCTCCGGAGCACGACGGTCGCCAGGACCGCGATGGAAGCGACCACCAAAGCGACCGTCACGGCGATGGCGGCCGTCAGGGAGAGCGCGGGGAGAAGCCGGTTCGCGACGGCGACCGCCGCGACGAGCACCATGGGGTAGAGGAGCACCGCCGCGGCCCCCCGATCCAGCGGGGCCTTGGGCGCTTCACCCACCTCGCCTGCGCCCCGCTGCGCGACGAAGAACATGGCGACGAGGCCCAGACCCACGAAGGGCAGCGAGACCGCCAGGAGCGCCGGGTAAGAGACCCCCGTCAGCTCGATGGTCGTCGCGGTCAATAGGTTCAGGTTGGTCCACAGCGGGACGAAAGAGAAGGCCCGCCCCGCCCAGGTCAAGGCCTCGATGCGCGCCGAGGGGACGGCGCGGCGGGAGATCACGTCTACCAGCACGAACGCCCCGACGTCGAGCACCGCCCCGAGGACGTGGCCCAGCGTGCCCGCCGTCGCCCCGGTGCCCACCCCCCTGCGCGTAAGCGCCCCCATGAGCGCCCGGATCTGGACGTTGTAGCGCGCCGCCCGAATGGGATAACCCGCCATACTCAGGACCAGCAGCACCGCCACCACCCCGAGATAAGCCGGCAACCCCTCGAAGAACCCCCCGGCGTCGAGCCTCCCGGTGGCGAGAGCCACCCCGAACACCGAAAGGGCGACCAGCGCGAGCGCCTTGTGGAACGAACTGGAGAAGGGCACGGAGATCGCAAACAAAAGCAACCCCGTCCCCAAGAATACCGCCGTCGGCAACGTCGAGCCCGGCACGAAAGCAACCACCGCGTAGGAGATCAGGAAGATGGCCCCGAGCGGCGCACGGGCCGCATCGAGCCACCGCCGCACCCCCTCCGACGAAGCCGACCCGCCGCGATCCCTCACCCACGCCTCCATCCGTTTCGAAACCGAGCCTCCGTACCCGGCGATTCTACAAGCCGGACAAAGCACGCCACGCCAACGGTGACAGCGCTCACCCTACCGCCGACAAACGATCAGCGATTGTGGTAGGCTGCACGAAAGCCCGCCAGGCCAGAATAATCGTGCAAGCCCGAAGCCTCCGAATTTCCCGGCTCCGGGTTTAAAACTAGGCGATAAGGGTAAGAACGATTATTAGTACGGATACGGGGCTCGGAGGAGCGCTATGGCAAAGAAAATTTGTTGGAGGTTGACAAAGCCCCAGGATGCAGTATACTTCGTGGGTGGAGTTGCACTAAAATCTGTGTTTCGTTTCCCTAAACCCGATTAAACCAATCAGGGCGGCATCAGTCAGGTAGTGTGGACCCGGACGGGCTCGCGGGCGAGTTCTCCGGGGACGGGCGTTCAAGCGCCGCCGCTGTTTGTGACTCTGTGAAGCGGGTTCGGGAAGCCTTCAGGAGGAGAAGAGAGTATGGCAGCAAAGTCCGATAAGAATAACACGGTGCGCGACGCCGAGACGCCGGAGCTCCTGGCTAAGTACCTCGCCCACATCGGGCAGGGCGACCTGCTGACCCACGGGGAGGAGATCGACCTCTCCAACAGGGCCAAGGCCGGGGACAAGAGGGCCCGCCAGCGGCTTATCGAGAAGAACCTCAGGCTCGTCGTCTCGGTCGCCAAGAAGTACCGCGGCATGGGGCTCCCCTTCGAGGACCTGATCCAGGAGGGCAACATCGGCCTGATGAAGGCGGTGGAGAAGTTCGACCCCGAGCGCGGCTTCCGCTTCTCGACCTACGCGACGTGGTGGGTGCGCCAGGCCGTGCAGCGCGCCGCGGCCGACAAGGGGCGCACCATCCGGGTCCCCGTCCACATGACGGAGAAGATCCGCAAGATGGCTCGTGCCTACAACGAGCTCTCCGCCGAGCTCGACCGGGCGCCGTCCGACGAGGAGGTCGCCGAAAGGCTCGAGTGGAGCGTCGGGGACGTGCGCGACGTCAAGGACGCCATGCCGGACGCCACCAGCCTCAACCAGCCCCTCGGTTCCGACTCCGACGCCTCCGAGATCGGCGAGTTCGTCCAGGACGAGCGGGCCTCCGACACGGCCGGCGAGGTGATGAGGGAGATGGAGACCCAGGGCCTCGGCGCCGCCATCGAGCGGCTGCCGGAGCGCCAGCGGTACGTCCTCGTCCGCCGTTACGGCCTCGACGAGCAGGACCCCGCCACCCTCGCGCAGCTCAGCGACGAGTTGGGCGTCTCCCGCGAGAGGGTGCGCCAGCTGCAGCGCGAGGCCGAGCGCATGCTCAAGAGCGGCGAGTACGGCCGACTCCTCGCCGGCGCCGCAGCTTAACGCAGAACAAGAGCAATACCCGAAGGGGAGCCTCTAACAGGGCTCCCCTTCCCTTTGCCCCGATTCGTCCTCCCTGCGGCGTCCTTCGAAACATCCAAGCGCCAGCCGTGAACGGAACGATCCCCGCTCTCGACCTGTGCCCGCAGAACAGAAGGCTGACGGGCCGAGGCGGCGAGGAGCGTTCCCCGGCCGCCTCAGTCGGAGGCGGGTTCGACCGTTGCGGACATGGAGCCTTTGCAGCGTGGGATCAGGGGGTCGGGGCCGAAGGCGTGGATCTGGTCGCGCTTGAGCTCGGCCTGCTCGAGGTTCGTGGTCGCCACGACGACCCGGCCGCTCATGTGCACCTGCATCGCCATCTTGAAGCCGCGCCTCAACGGGTGCCCGAAGATCGTTTTCAGCATCCGCACCACGTAGTCAAAGCTGTGCTCGTCGTCGTCGAGGAGGACGACGTTGTAGGGGGGCATCCCCTCTATCTTCCGCTTCGTTTCTTCCTGGGGTTTTGTGATCGTGTCCGTCATGGTTCGCTTATCGGGGGCCCCCGGCCGCTAACGACCCTGCCACTCCGGCTCGCGTTTCTCCAGGAAGGCGCACATGCCCTCCTGGGCGTCGGCGAAGGTGGCGTTGGAGGACATGACCTCCTTGGTGTAGGCGTAGGCCTGCTCAATAGGCATCTCGGACTGCTTGTAGAAGGCCGCCTTGCCGACGCCGACGACGAGCGGGCTTGCCGCCGAGATCTTGTCGGTCAAGGCTCGCACCGCATCGTCGAGCTCGCCGGCCGGGACGACCTTGTTGACGAGGCCGATGCGGTGCGCCTCTTCGGCGGGGACGAAGTCGCCGGTGAGGAGCATCTCCATCGCCTTCTTCTGACCGACGGCGCGGCTCAGGGCGACCATCGGGGTCGAGCAGAACAGCCCGATCTTGACGCCCGGGGTGGCGAAGCTCGCCTCCGACGATGCGACGACGAGGTCGCAGGTCGCGGCGAGCTGGCAGCCGGCGGTCGCGATGCCGTGGACCCGCGCAATTACGGGCTGGGGGACCGACCGGATAGCGTCCATCAACTCGCAGCAGACGTCGAAGGTCCGGCGGTAGAAGTCGGGGTCCTTCCCGATCATCTCCGAGAGGTCGTGCCCGGCGCAGAAGCCGGGGCCCTCGCCGGCGAGGACCACGACGGAGATGCCCTTGTCGTCGCCGATCTTTCTGAAGCAGTCCGTGAGCTCCCGCATGTGGTCCAGAGAGAGCGCGTTGCGCTTCTTCGGGCGATTCATGGCGACACGGGCGATCCGGCCGTCCTTCTCGTACAGGACGTGCTCGTAGGTGCCTCTCTCAGCTCCGATCATCGCCGACCTCATTGGATCTCAGCCTGCCTCTTCTTCGCGTTCCTCGACGGCCTCCACGCGGCCCCCGAACTCTACCGCCCCGTCCTCCATCGGGTGGGCGATGATGCGCGAGCCCTTTCCCTGTCTTATGGAGATGGCCCGGCCCAGCTCCGCGCAGAGCCGCGTCGCGTAAGAGCCCGTCGCCTCGTCCTCCGCGACTCCTAGCTCCGAAACGAAGACCCGCACGCGCACCTTGCCCTCCGTCTCGTCCTCCCACGCCCAGGCCCCGACGAGCTCCTTCCCCTCTGGAGGCCCGTCGAGGGCGTCCACGTCCTCGGGGGAAGGGAGCTCCAAAACCTCGAACGGCGGCGACCACTCGGGACGCCCGGTGACGAAGACGGAGGAGTCCCCTATGCGCACCGAAACCTCTCCGGCCGGCGGACGGAGTACGGGCACGTCGTACCCCTCCTTGAGGAGCAGCCACGCGGTGCCGACGAGGGGGTGGCCGGCGAAGGGGAGCTCGGTCGCCGGGGTGAAGATGCGGAGCTCGCCGCTCCTCAGGTCGTCCACGAAGACGGTCTCGGAGAAGCCGAGGCGGGTGGCGATGGCCTGGCGAGTGTTCTCGGGGACCGACGCACCGTCGAGGAAGACCCCGAGCGGGTTGCCGCCGGCGCCATCCTCGCCGACAAAGACCTTGAGGACGTGGAGTTTCGGCATCGGAGGTTAGTTCACCTTCCTGTCTCGGCCGGACCATTCCTTGTCGCGTAGGACGAACTTCTGGACCTTGCCGGTCGCGGTCTTCGGGAGGTCGCCGAACTCGATGGCGGCGGGGGCCTTGAAGCGGGCGATGCGCTCCTTGACGAAGTTTATTAGCTCGTCCTCGGTCGTCTCCTGGCCCTGTTTCAGGGTCACGAAGGCTTTCGGGCGCTCGCCCCACTTCTCGTCCGGGATGGCGACGACGGCCGACTCCATTACCGCCGGGTGCTTGTCTATCGCCTGCTCTATCTCGATGGTGGAGATGTTCTCGCCGCCGGAGATGATGACGTCCTTGGAGCGGTCCCGGATCTCGACGTAGCCATCCGGGTGCCAGACCGCGACGTCGCCGGAGTGGTACCAGCCGCCCTTGAAGGCTTCTTCGGTCGCCTCCTCGTTGTCCAGGTAGCCCTTCATCACCATGTTGCCGTGCATGACGATCTCGCCCATCGTCTCCCCGTCGCGCTTCACGTCGTCCATGTTCTCATCGACGACGCGCACGAGGTCGGAGGTGACGTAGCCCTGGCCCTGGCGGGCGAGCAGGTTCGCGTGCTCCTCGGGGTCTTTGTCTTCCCATTCCTTGCGGGGCGCGCTCGTCGTGATCGGGCCGTAGGTCTCGGTGAGGCCGTAGATGTGCAGGGGGCGGATGTTGAGCTCGGCGAGCTGCGAGATCAAGGTGGGGGAGGGCGGGGCCCCCGCGATGGCGGCGGTGACCTTCGCGTCGAGCTTCTCCGCCTCCCCGGCGTTGACTATGCCGATCTGGACGGTCGGGGCGGCGCAGTAGTGGGTTATGCCCTCTTCCTTGAACCGGTCCCAGATTCTCGCGGGCTCGACCTTTCTGAGGCACACGTGCGTCCCCGCGACCGACGTGACGGCCCAGGGGAAGGTCCAGCCGTTGCAATGGAACATCGGGAGCGTCCACAGGTACTTCGTCTCGTAGTCCATCCCCGTCTCGATGACGTTGCCCAGAGCGCACAGGTACGCCCCGCGGTGCGAATACATGACGCCCTTGGGCCTCCCCGTCGTCCCCGAGGTGTAGTTGACGGAGATCGTCTCTTCCTCGTCCTCCAGCACGCTCTCGACGGGCTCCGTGGAGCCTTCTGCGAGGTAGTCCTCGTACGGGTCGCCGGCCTCGCCCGTATCGTCGATGCGGACCCTCTCTACGGCTTCGTCCACCCCCTCGAGTAGCCCCTCGAGCTCGGCGTCCACGAAGACCATCCGTGCCCCGGAGTGCTCGACGATGTAGGCGACCTCGTCCTTGCCGAGGCGGGTGTTGACGGTGACGAGGACGAGCCCCGCGGCGGGGACGGCGAAGTGGGCTTCGAGGAGCGGCGGGATGTTCGGACAGAGAAAGGCGACGCGTTCTCCCTTGCGAAAGCCCGCATCCTTGAGGCGCGAGGCGAGGCGATTGACCCGCTCTTCCAGCTCCCGGTATGTATAGCGCCGCTCGCCGTGGACGACGGCGGTCTTCTCCGGGAACATGTAGGCGCTGCGCCTGAGGAAGCTCACCGGCGTCAACTCGGTGCGGTAGACCTTCTCGCTCACGGTCTTATCCTTCCCTATCTCGTACCTCTCCCCTTGAGGCCGTAGTATAGGAGACGCCTCCGCGACCCGGCCACCTCCGGAGCGCGGGCGGGGGCGACAGGAGGGAGGGAGATGGAGATCCGCGACCGGCACCGCCTCGAACGGCACGCCCGAAGGATCGAGGAGCTCAGGCTCCGGCGCAACGCCCGCGAACATCGCATCGAAGACTGGACCTTCAGGGTGGGCGACGGGGAGCCGCAGGGCCTCCGGCTCGGCGACTTCTGGCCGGAGATAGAGACCCCGGTCTGCCTCGGCGCGCGAGCCCGGGTCCCCGAGGGATGGTCCGGTCTCCCCGTCGAGCTCGAGCTCTGGCTCGGCGGCGAGGGCTTCGTCAAGCTATCGAACGGCATCAGCGGGGGCCTCAACCCGTTCCACAGGGCCTATCACGTGGCCGAGGAGGCGCGCGGCGGTGAGACCCTGACGATAGAGGCCGAGGTCGTCTCGAAGGGCCTCTTCGGTTCCCACGTCGCGGAGCCCCGCCTCACGCACGCCGTCCTCGTCGTCCCCGAGGGGGAGGTGCGTGCCCTGGAGCGTGACCTCTCCATCATCCTCGAAGCCTGCCACGAGCTCGACGACCACGACGCCGTCCCGCACCTCCTCGACGCCCTCGATTCCGCCTTTGCGGCGCTCGCTAAGGATTGGCCCACGGGAACGGAAGATGTCCTCTCCCGCTACCTCCGTGGCTACGAGAACCCTCTGGGCGGCGGTTACCTCAGCCTCCCGCGCTCCGCTGCCGACAAGGCTCTGGACGTGAACCGCATGGGGCGGGAGTTGTGGAGCCTCCCCGAGGCGCCGCGGCCCCTCGAGCCCCTGCCCGACGGCGCGCTCCGGGCCGTGAGGGAGGCGCGTCGCGTCGTCGCGGGGAGGCTCGCGTGTTTGAAGGAGGAGTACCCTCCGGTCGGCCGGCTCGCCCTCACGGGGCACGCGCACATCGACCTCGCGTGGCTCTGGCCCCTCTCGGAGACGCGGCGTAAAGCCCGGCGGACGTTCGCGAGCGTGCTCTCGCTCATGGATCGCTACGAGGACTTCGTCTTCAACCAGTCCTCCGCGCAGGTGTACCGCTGGATCGAGGAGGACGCCCCCGGGATCTTCGAGGGGATAAAGGAGCGCGTGGCGGAGGGCAGGTGGGAGCCGGTCGGCGGGTCGTGGACGGAACCGGACTGCCAGATCACGGGCGGCGAATCCTTCGTGAGGCAACTCCTCCACGGCCAGCGCTACTTCGAGGAGAAGTTCGGCCGACGCTCGACTGTCGCCTGGCTCCCCGATGCCTTCGGCTTCTCGCCCGGCATCCCCCAGCTTCTGCGCGGCGCGGGGATGGCGGGCTTCTTTACCGCCAAGCTCAAGTGGAGCGAGACGAACGAGTTCCCGCACGACCTCTTTCTCTGGGAGGGCCTCGACGGGAGCCGCGTCACCGCCCACACCATGCGAAACCCGGGCATGGACTACAACGGCGACGTCGTCCCGTTCGACCTCCTCGGCGTCTGGCGAAACTACCGCGGCAAGCGCCGCCACCCCGAGGGCATCTTCCCCTTCGGCTGGGGCGACGGCGGCGGCGGTCCGAGCGAGAAGATGCTCGAAAATTATGACCGCCTCAAGGACTTCCCCGCACTCCCGCGTCTCCGGATGTCGAGGGTCGAGGAGCTCTTCGCGTCCTTCCCGGACGACGGGCTCCCGGTCTGGAGCGGCGAGCTCTACCTGGAGCTGCACCGGGGCACGCTCACGACGCAAGGCAAGGTCAAGAAGCTCAACCGCGAGGCCGAGCACCGGCTGCTGGAGGCCGAGGCATTCGCTACGATCGCCGCCCTCCGGGGCGCGGAGTACCCCACCGAAGAGCTCGAAGGCCTCTGGGAGATCCTGCTCCTCAACCAGTTCCACGATATCCTCCCCGGCTCCTCGATAAGGGAGGTTTACGAGGAGGCGCACCAACAACTGGCAGGGGTCGTCGCGGGCGCGGAGAGGCTGCGCGACAAAGCCCTCGGCCGTCTCGCGGGCGGCAGCCCCGATGGGGCGGAGGCGGTGATCGTCGCCAACGCCGGGTTGTCGGCGCGCCCGCTCTCGGTCCTCCTGCCGAACGAGATGGACGACGTCGTGAGCGTCACCGACGCCTCCGGGAAAGGTCTAACGGTCCAGGGGTTCAAGGATGGGGGAGGTTCACTCTTGCACCATCCGGATCGCTCGGTTCCGGGGCTGGGTTGGACCACCCTCGCCCTGCGACGGGACGAGGCCGTTCCCAAGGTTTCGGAGCTTACCCTCGAAGGATGTTCGGTGAGCGTTACGGAGGGCTCGACCGACGGTACCGTGCGCATGGAGAACGGGCTGTTACGGGTGGAGGTTGGGGCGGATGGCACGCTCCACCGCGTCTACGACAAGGAGTCGGATCGCGAGGTGTTGGCGGGCCGCGGCAACCAGCTCTGGGCCTACGTGGACAAGCCGCGCGAGTGGGACGCCTGGGACGTGGACGAGGGCTACGAGCTGGAGGGCGAAGAGCTCTCCGGCCATGCCGGCCGCTTCGTCGCGTCGGAGGAGGGACTCCGCGCGACGGTGGAGTACGAGCGGGAATGGCGCGGGTCCCGCATCCGTCAGGCGTATCGTCTTCACGCGGGCTCGCGGCGGCTGGACGTCGAGACCACGGTCGAATGGCACGAGCGCGAGATGCTTCTCCGCGCGCTCTTCCCCCTGAACGTGCGTGCGCCCCGGGCGACCTTCGAGACGATGCATGGCGCGCAAGAGAGGCCGACGCACCGCAACACCTCCTGGGACGCCGCCCGGTTCGAGGTCTCGGCCCACCGCTTCTCGGACCTCTCGGAGCCCGGCTACGGCGTCGCTCTCCTCAACGACGGCAAGTACGGGCACAGCGCGAAGGGGAACGTTCTTGGCCTGAGCCTGCTCCGCAGCCCGATGTACCCCGACCCGCTGGCCGACGAGGGCCTGCACCGCTTCACCTACAGCCTCCTGCCGCACCCGGGCGACTGGACAGCAGCGGGAGTAGTCCGGGAGGCGTTCGCGCTGAACAGCCCGCTCTGCGCGACCAGGGGAGCGCCCGAAGGAGGAGCCGCACCGCCGGAGTTCGGCTTCGTAACGACGGAGGGCCTGGAGATGGCGCTCGGCGCCCTGAAGATGGCCGGGGACGGGCAAGGCGTCATCCTGCGCATCTACGAGCCTCACGGCGCCCGAGGCGCGTGCATCCTGCGGTTCGCCCTGCCGGTCGAGGGTATCGAGAGGACGAACCTCCTCGAAGAGTCAGGGGGGGCCGCGGCGTTCGAGGACGGTTCGGTGGCGCTGGACGTCGGCCCGTTCGAGGTCCTGACGCTTCGGGTAAGCTTCCGGGAGGGCTAGTAAGCGGGGCGCGCCCGCGGGGCGCAGGAAGGAGCTCTATGGAGAAGCGTCGGTTGGGCCGCATCGGACGGATGAACTCGGTGCTCGTCTTTGGCGGGGCCGCCCTGTCGGAGGTCCCCGAGGAGGAGGCGGACGGGGCGATCTCCCTCGCCCTCGACGCCGGGATCGACCACTTCGACACCGCCGCCGGCTACGGTGATTCGGAACTCCATTACGGCCGCTGGATGGGGAAGATAAGGGACCGCATCTTCCTCTCCACAAAGACCGACGTGCGTGAGAAGGACGCGGCGCGGCGTCAAATCGAAGCCTCCCTGGAGCGTCTGCGGGTAGACCACATCGACCTCATCCAGCTGCACGCCGTCGGCGATCTCGAAGACCTCGACCGGGCCACGAACCGCAACGGTTCCCTCCACGCCGCCGTCGAGGCGAGGGAGGAGGGTCTCGTGCGGGCCGTCGGCATCACCGGCCACGGTCACGAGGCGCCGGCCGCGCACCTCGAAGCCCTGCGCCGCTACCCGTTCGACACCGTGCTCACCCCTTGGAACCACGTCCTCGGCCGCGACGAGGGCTACCGCCGCGACTTCGAGGCGCTTGTGGAGGAGGCGAAGCGCCAGGACGCCGGTCTCCTGACCATAAAGACCGTCTCCAGAAGAAACTGGCCCGTTGGGGACCCGCTGGGCGAGCAGCGCTACGCGACGTGGTACGAGCCGTTCGACGAGCGGGAGAAGATACGCGCCGCCGTCTCGTGGGCGCTCTCGCACGAGGAGATCACGGCCTCCCGACCGTCGGGGACGTGGGTCTGTTGCCGCTCATGATCGAGGCCGAGCGGGAGCGGATGCCCCTCGACGAAGCGGACGAGATCTTGTCCGGCGCCGCGGGCTACTCCTCGCCCTTTCTCTCCGTCCCCTTCTAGGAGGGCCGCGTCGTTATCGCGCCTCCATCTCGCTCGCCCCGTACCATCTGCTAGTCTCTGAAGCTCGGAGAAAGCTACTCTGAGGAGGGGCTCGATGCAGGTTCGCAGGTTCGGCGGGACTCGGATGCGGACGCCGATGGGGTTCGGGAACCGGACCGTCGAGGGTTCGGGGTTGGGTGCCGGGCGGGGCCCGCGGGACGATCGGATCGGGGAGCTCGAAGCCTTCCTTGGGCAGGGCTCTTGAGCTCTCCGGGGGGCGCCTCGAACTTCCCGGAGGACTTTCTGTGGGGCGCGGCGACCGCCGCATATCAGGTCGAAGGAGCGGCGGGGGAGGACGGGCGCGGACCGTCGATCTGGGACACGTTCAGCCACACGCCGGGCATGGTCTTTCACGGCGACACGGGCGACGTCGCCTGCGACCAGTACCATCGCCTCGACGAGGACCTGGACCTCATGGCCGGGCTCGGCCTCAAAGCCTACCGCTTCTCTGTAGCCTGGCCCCGCATCCAGCCGGGGGGTTCGGGGCCGGCTAACCCAAAGGGCCTGGACTTCTACAAGCGGCTTGTCGCGGGCTTGAGGGAGCGTTCCATCGAGCCGGTGCTCACGCTCTACCACTGGGACCTGCCGCAGGCCCTGGAAGACAAGGGTGGCTGGACGAGCCGGGAGACCTCTTCGAGGTTCGCCGAGTACGCCGGCATCGTCAACGACGCCCTGAGTGAAGACGTGCGGTTCTGGATCACGCTGAACGAGCCTTGGGTCTCCGCGTGGCTCGGCTACGGGGCGGGCGTCCACGCCCCGGGGTACGCCGACCCCGCGAAGGCCCTCGCCGCCACGCACCACCTCCTGCTCGGCCACGGGCTCGCGGTCGAACGGATGCGTGTCGGCGACAACAGGATCGGCATCACCCTGAACCTCTCGCCCGTGCGCCCCGCGAAGGAGGAGAGGCCCGCCGACGTGGACGCCGCCCAGAGGGTGGACGGCCAGGCCAACCGCCTCTACCTCGACCCCCTCTTCCGCGGCTCCTACCCGGAGGACATCCTCGAACACTACCGCCCCGACACCGATCTCTCCTTCATTCGCGACGGAGACCTGGAGACGGTCTCTGCGCCCCTGGACTTTCTGGGCGTCAACTACTACATGCGCCATACCGTCCGGGAGGCGGAGCGCCCGAGGGCGGGCAGCTTACTCTTCCCGGGCATACGGGCACGCAGCGTTACACCCCACGGCGCGGAGACGACGGCGATGGGCTGGCCGATCGAGCCGGACGGCCTCACGGAGATCCTGGTCCGGTTGAAGGACGAGTACACGAACCTCCCGATCTACGTCACCGAGAGCGGCGCCGCCTTTCACGACTACGCGGACCCCGAAGGTGCGGTGGAAGACGAGGAGCGCGTCTCCTACCTCGACGCCCACTTCCGGGCCGCGCGAGCGGCCATAGGGGAGGGCGTGGACCTTAAGGGCTACTTCGTGTGGTCCCTACTCGACAACTTCGAGTGGGCCGAGGGCTACTCGAAGAGGTTCGGCCTCGTCCGCGTCGACTACGCCACCCAACGACGCACCCCGAAGTCGAGCGCGCGCTGGTACGCGGGGGTGATAGGCCGCAACGGCCTGGAGGGCTGAGAGGTCGGTAGCAGGTTTCGGAACCTCGAGGTGCGCGGGATCGCGCCGACGGTTACGATTACTGAGAACGCGGCCTGAGGCGCTGAATCAGGAGGGGCCCCTAGCGCAACTCGTCGTGCGTGAGTGGGCACGCTTGCATGATCATTTGGTGTTGTGTATCGGGGATGCGGAGGTCGGGCCTGGCGCGAGGCTCTCGTTCCACCGCGTCCTCGGAGAGCACACCACCGCTGCCGCGTTTGCCACGTCGTGGCGTTGGTGCTCCGATCCACCGCTTGTGGCGACGGCTGCCGTCTCAGACGCAACAACATAGAACAACCCCAAACAGGTAGAGTGAGATTTGGTGTGCAACTATACTGGTTCGTGGTTAACCTGGGGGGAGGGGTTGCATGGAGCATGGAGATCTCGGTGAGAGCGGGCTGAGGGTTTCGGAGATCTGTTCGGGGCCGGAGCGGTCGTTCAAGGACGGCCTGGAGAAGCTGCGGACGCTGGAGGATGCTCGGGCGGCTCGCGCCGCTGGGAGCGCGTAGGGTGAGGGTCTTGATCTCCGGTGGAGGGGGCAACCTCGGGCGGGTCCTCGCCCCGGCCTTGAAGGAGGCCGGGCACGAACCCGTCCTCATGGACAATCGAGCCCTGGAGACCCCGTACGAGACGGTGCGGGGGGACGCGAGGGAGAAGGCGGAGGTCTCGGGGGCGATCCGGGGGGCCGACGTCGTCGTGCACGCCGCGGCGCTGCACGGTATCCACCTCGAGAAGTACGCCTCCGACGACTTCTGGGACCTGAACGTGTCGGGGACCCGCAACGTCTACGAGGCGGCCGTGGAACGCGGGGTCGAAAAGGTCCTGTTGTGCAGCACGATGGGAGTCTACGGCGGGGACCTCGGGGGGGACCCGCCGGTCGTCACCGAGGACCTGCCCCTCGTGCCGTCGGACGTCTACGGCCTGAGCAAGACGCTGTGCGAGGAGATGGCGGCGTTCTACGCCCGACGGCACGGCATAAGGACGGTGGCGTACCGGCTGGGGATGTTCGTCCCGGAGAGCTTCGTGCCGTATGGGTTCCGCCTGCTCAAGGGCGGCGTGGACGACCGTGACGTGGCGCAGGCGTTCCTGCTCGGGCTCGAGAATACGAGCATAACCTTCGACGCCTTCAACGTCATGGCCGCGGTGCCGTTCTCGGTCGAGGAGTTTGGCCGTTTCGGCCGGGAGCCCGAGTCGTTTCTGGAGGAGCGTTTCCCGGGGCTGTCCGGTCTGGTCGAGGGGCAGGGGGCGGATTTCGGGGAGCTGGCGCGGATGTGGGGGTTCACCTACTGGTCCGTCGAGAAGGCCGCCCACGCGCTCGGCTACGCGCCCCGGTACAACTTCCCCGAGTTTTTCGAGGCCCTCCGGAGGGGCGATCGGTCGCACTACCCTTACGCGGATCTGCCGTGGTGGGGCGCCTAGGAGGTCGGGGATCCGTGAACCTCCGCGTTCCGAACCCGAATACTTCTCTGTGAACAAAAGGCCCGAAAGAAAGGCCCTCCCCCTGAACACTCTACCGTGCCCCGAGTATCTCCGTCCCCAACTCCGCCGCCCCGACTGGACCAACCTCAACGGCGAGTGGGCCTTTGCTTTCGACGACGAGGACGTGGGCCTCACGCGGTCCTGGCAGGGCGTCTCGGCCGAGGATCTGGCCTCCGGTGGCTCGCCGTTCGACAGGGTCATCACCGTGCCGTTCTGCCACCAGTCCAGGCTCTCCGGCATCGGCGACACGGGGGGTTCACGACGTGATCTGGTACGCCCGCCCCTTCGAGCATGCCCTGGCCGACGACGAGGAACCCCTGCTCCTGGGCTTCGGGACCGTGGACTACCAGGCCAGAGACCTCTACGACCGGCGGCCCAAGTCCGACCTCATCCGCATAAGGGCGATCACCGCCGCAAAGAGGCGAGCGGGGCAGCCCCTACGTGAGGGCTCCGAGCCCTACGAGTCGTGACCCCGCCCTGAAACACCTTCGGGACGTGCGAAAGGCAAGGAGGCCATCTGCGTGAGCGAGCGGACCTACACCAACCCTATCCACGACGGTTACCTTGGGGACCCGTTCGTGCTCGAGCACAACGGAGAGTACTACGCTTACGGGACCGTCCCGTTCGGCGACCTTACGATCCCGGTGCTGCACTCCCGGGACCTGACGGGTTGGCGTCCCCTGGGCGACGCCCTCGCCCTCGACGACGCCTTCGAGACCCTCTGGGCGCCCGAGGTGGCCTACGACAATGGCGTGTTCTACATGTACTACTCTGCGGGTGGGGCCGAGGGGCAGGGCCACCGGCTGCGCGTGGCAACCGCCCCCCACCCCGCGGGCCCGTTCGAGGACTCCGGCGAGATCCTTACCCCCGACGACCCGTTCACGATCGACGCCCACCCGTTCCGCGACGGGCGCGACGGGGAGTGGTATCTCTACTACTGCCGCGACTTCCTCGATCCCGACGGGGAAGACCGCGTCGGCACGGGGATAGTGGTGGACCGGCTGGTGGGCATGACACGTCTCGCGGGGGAGCGACGCATGGTCGTGCGGCCGCGCGCGGAGTGGCAGATTTTCGAGCGTCAACGGCACTGGTACGGGCGCGTGTGGGACTGGTACACCGTGGAAGGGCCCTTCGTCCGCGAGCACGACGGCCGTTACTACTGCTTCTACAGCGGCGGCGCCTGGAAAGAGCCTGGCTACGGCGTCGGGTACGTGGTGGCAGATGATCCGATGGGACCGTTCGCCCCCGAGCCGGGCACCGAAGGGCCGGAGTTACTGCGCACGCGCCCCGGGCGCGTGACCGGACCGGGTCACGCCTCCGTCGTACGCGCCCCCGACAACGCGAGCGAGTACCTCGTCTACCACGCCTGGGACCCCGAGCACACGGCCCGCCTCATGCGCATGGACCGGCTCGACTGGAGCGAGGGCAAGCCGTCCTCCCCCGGCCCGACCCTGAGCCCGCAACCCGCGCCGCCGCTGCCGCTCTTCCGCGACTGGTTCGACGGGCCAAACGGCGCGACGCCGGACCCCACTGCGTGGCGGACCAACGGGGGAGAGTGGCAGCAGCGGGACGGGGAACTTATCCAGCGCGATACCGGGGCGCGGCCGGCGACCGCGCTGCTCGCCGGCGTTCCGCCCCGTGAGGAGTACCTGTTCGAGGCGAACGTGCGGCTTGTGGCGACCGGGCGCGAGCGTGGACTCTACGGCGTCTGCCTGGACCACGGCCCGGGAGAACTCACCGTACTGGCGCTCGCAACGGACGGAGCCGCCCTGATGTACGACCGGCGGGCAGGCGCGGGCGAGGACGAGCGGGCCTTCGGCCTCGAAACCCTCGCCCCGCGCTTCGAAAGCGGCACCTACCACCGGCTGCTGGTGCGCGTACTGCGTGGACAGGCGGAGGTGCAGGTGGACGGGGTGCGCGTGGCAGCGGCGCTCGCGGTACCGTCGGCCAACGCCGGTAGCTCGGTGGGACTCTTCACCTGGGGCGCCTCCGCAGCGTTCGATGGGGTCAACCTGGCACACCCGGCATGAGACCGTCCGGCGTGGAGCAGACGGAGGAAGAGGCCAGGATCAGTCCCCGGAGAATGTTCGGGGCGAACGCGGGCGAACGACCATGCCGTGTCAGGCTGGGTCCTAGCGGGCGGCGGTGGCCACTCGCATCCCGGCCAGCTCAATCTCCCGGAGAGCGTCTCGCGGGGCGCCCCCTCATCCGTGATAAGACTTCAACCTTCGGGAGCGGCACTATCTGCGCCAGGGCCGCCACGCCCAGCTTGGTATGGTCGGCAACCACGAAAAGCCGTCGGGCCGCCTCCACGAGCACCGATTCGTCTCGGCGCCTCCGCCGTGTTAGGCGTGGTGAGGCCCGCGTCTGGGTGTGAACCGTGTACCCCCAGAAACCGGATGTCCGCGTTGAGTGCGCAGGGTCCTGTCGGTGTGGGGACCGACGAGGGCGTCCGGAAACTCCGGCGGAGAGCACGATCTTCACCCATTCGCTGCAAGGTGAGCGCGATGGATGGTCGTCGA
>JADDPR010000362.1 GCA_016781775.1 Rubrobacter sp.
TGTTACGGGACACCCGAACCCGGCCGACCGCCGCCGGTCTTCATCTACGTCTTACTCCTCAGAAGGAATTGTGTTACCCCGCCCGCAATCGTGGCCCCTAATCCCCGATCTCGTGCTCGAGCCACCCCATCAGGGTCTTGCGGGCTTTGTTCTCCCCCCTCATAGGAACGGGCTTTCTTCAACTCGTCCTTCGAGCGCCCCTCGAGTTCCTTCCTGGCCTCGTCCACGCTCATGTCGTCGTAGCCTTCGATGGGAGCCCTCCTCTGCGCCTCGGCGCGGGCCTCCCTGGCCTCGTCCGTGTTGCCGACGTGCTGCTTGCCCTGCCTGGAGCCCTCGCGCTTCTTGCGCTCGGTCTCCTCTTTCTCCTCCTCGCTCATCCCCTCCCACGCCTTCTTCGGGAGATAGCGCTTCGTCTCGCCGCCGGGCTGGCGAGCGTTGGCGTCGCCCTCCTTCGTCTGCCATTCTTCCTCGGCCCACTCTTCCAGGTGCTTTTGGGACTCGTCCTTCTCGCCCTTGTAGCCGCCGCCCTGCTTCTCGTACTCCCGCGCCAGAAGCTGCGATTTGCGGGCCGACCACCGTCCGGGCTTGCCGCCCTTGTCCGAGGCCTTGATCTCCTCCTTCAACTCCTCCCTGAGCTCGGGGTGGGTGTACTTCTCCTCGTAATCCTTCTTGGTCTTCGACACGGTTCAATCTCCCTTCTCGTGGTGACCCGCGCTCTCGCCGATAACGGCGTACAGCGGGTCGGAGAACATGCGGCGGGGGCTTCGGTCCAGGCTCCGAACGTTCTCGAAGCTCCCGGCCTCCCGCAGGTAACGCTCGACGATCTGCATGTGCCCCCGATCGTCGAGCTGGTGCCATACAGCTACCGCCTTGGTCGGAAAGCAGCGATTCCTCTGTCTCCTCATCCGACAACTGCAAAGACTGGCGTTCCGACTCGCACTCCCCAACGGTAAACGGGAGGTCGAGTTGTCGCTGTCGTAGATTACACAGGCCAGGTTCTCTCCCCGATCATGGTGTAGGAGGTAGCAGAGGACATCCTGTGAGGGGTGAGGTCGAGGCTACGTACGTTCCTGAAGAGGCCAGCTTCTCGCAGGTGGCCCTGATGGGGAGAGATCGTAGGCACTTTATACGGTAACCCCAACCCGCGCGTCGACTTCTCGTGCTGCCTGGAGACCTACCGGGTCGGCAAGCTCGAGGTGGACGAGCTGATCATCAGGACCTACACCCTCGACCAGATCAACGAGGGCTACCAGGACATGCTCGAGGACCGCAACATCAAGGGCGTCGTCGACTACGGTTGGATAAAAAAAGCCTCCGCTTAGGGGGCGGAGTCTTGGGTCGATGCTTGGGACTCCGGCCTGTGAGCGTGGATAACCGTGGCTCCGCAGCGAGGTCTACGCCTGCCCGTTCGTGCTCGCTCCGGAGCTCTCCGGTGAGAACGTGCGCTAGATGAGTGTTGCGCGGTTTGGGAGTAGAAAGAGGGCCATCCGG
>JADDPR010000273.1 GCA_016781775.1 Rubrobacter sp.
TAGGAAGAGCGCCGTGCTGCAATGGCGGCATAAGGAGGTGCCGCCATGACCAAGCGACTGCCCGTGGAGCCCGCTCCCGGTCCTTTGGAGGAGTACGCCGCCCGCTTCGACGGCCTCTTCGGTGCTCGCGCCCAGCGCGAGGGCTTCCGCCGCTACCTGGAGGGGCTCCTGCTCCCGGCCGAGCGCAACAAGACCCTCACCGCCCTGGCCAACACCGAGCCCGTGGCCGGAGCCCAGCACAAAGTGGCGCAGAGCCTGCAATGGTTCCTCTCCGAGTCCGGGTGGGACCCCGAGGAGGTCAACGAGCGTCGGCTGGAGCTCTTGTTCGAGGACCCGGCGACCGCCCCGAGCGAGAGGGGCGTCCTGGTCATAGACGAGCACGGGGACCGCAAGTGGGGCAAGAAGACGGCCCACGTCGGCAGGCAGTGGCTCGCCAACATCGGCAAGACGGACAACGGGGTGGTTAGCGTCAGCAGCCTGCTCGCCGAGGAGGAAGCGTACTACCCCCTGGAGGTGGAACCCTACACCCCGGCGCGCCACTTCGGGGGCGGCAAGAACGACCCGGAGTTCCGCACGAAGCTGAAGATAGCGTGCCAGTTGGTGGAGCGCTCGGTGGAGACGGGCGTGGGCTTTAGGGCGGTGGTGGCGGACTCCTTCTACGGCGAAGACCGTGGGTTCAAACGTGCCCTCGGGAAATTGGGCCTCGCCTACGTGCTTTCGCTCAAGAAGTCACACTCGTGGTGGCATGTGGAGGGCACGATCGGCGCTTTGTGGGAGGCCGCCCTGGCAGCCGGGTGGGAAGGCGCCGAGGAGCCGGGGGAATGGACGAAGGTGATGCGACGTTTCCGCGACGGACACCGGGAGGAGTGGTGGGCTTTGGAGGTGGAGGCCGGGCCCTACGGCACGGAGCGGGCGAAGAGGGCGCTCGTGGTCACGACCGACCCCGAAGGGATGCCCGATCTGGCCACCTGGTACCTGACCACCAACCTGCCCGCCCCCGGTTCCGGGCGGGAAGCCGAGAGCGATCTCGCCCCGGCGAGCGCGTCGGAGGTGGTGAGGTTGTACGGGTTGAGGATGTGGGTGGAGCAGAGCTACAAGCAGGTCAAGCACGCCCTGGGCTGGAGCGGCTACCAGGTCAGGAGCGACATTGCCATAAGACGCCACTGACAACTCGCGTGCTGCGCATTTTCGTTCTGCTGGTGGGCCCGCGGTCGCTTGCCGGCTTCGCCGGAAGAGGCCGCCGAACGAACGGAGGACGATCTACCCGCCGGCCCGGCGGGAAGGGGGAAAGAGGAGAATGCCGACGTCTTGGCCGGACGCCTTGAGAGCGGTAAGGGGGTGGCTGGAACCATGGATAATGCTCTGGCGCTACTGGAGGGCGTTCTCCGACGATCTCCCGCCACCGGAGCTAAGAGTACTGCTTGAGCGGGTGTTCTCGGGCAGGGGGCTCTACCTCTATGTCCGCTAGCAACAAACTA
>JADDPR010000254.1 GCA_016781775.1 Rubrobacter sp.
AAGCAGGGCCTCCGGCTCCGGACCCCTTTCCTTATAATTCGCCGCATGGGCGGGAGGAGGACGAGTAGGGACAGGATCGCCATAGAGAGCGTCTTCGGCCCGGAGGGCGAGGCCGCAAGACGCATCCGCCTCGCCATCCTGATGCTATCGGGCATCATCTTCGTGGGGACGGCGGGTTACATGGCGATCGGGTGGAACTTCCTCGACGCGCTTTACATGACCGTCATCACCGTCGGGACCATAGGCTTCGAAGAGGTGCGCAACCTCGACGAGAGCGTCGCCGGACGGCTGTGGACCATAGTCCTTATAATCAGCGGCGTCGCGGTTCTGGGTTACGCCACCACCTCGCTCGTGGCGCTGGCCGTCGAGGGCACGGTTCGGGACTACCTCAGGAGCAGGCGGATGAGGGCCGAGATCGGGAAGCTAGGCGAACATCAGATTATCTGCGGCTACGGCCGCGTGGGCCGCCAGGTCGCCGAGGAGTTCGCCATGGACGGCGTCCCATTCGTCGTCATAGACCAGGACCCGAGCCTTATAGAAGAGCGTCTTGGTCGGGGACACCCCGCTCTCCTCGGCGAGGCCTCCGACGACGAGACCCTGGAGGAGGCCGGCGTCCGGCGCGCGAAGGGGCTCGTCGCCGCCGTCGATTCCGACGCGGACAACGTCTTCGTCGTCCTTTCGGCCCGCAAGCTCAACGCGAAGCTTCACATCGTCGCCCGCACCTCCTCGGACGCCTCTGCCGCGAAGCTCGAGATCGCGGGCGCCGACCGGACCATCTCCCCTTACGCCGTCGGGGGCCACCGTCTCGCCTCCCTCGCCACCCAGCCCGTCGTGGTGGACTTCCTCGACATCGTCACCCGCGGCGAGAAAGGCATCGAGTTCCGCCTTGAGGAGTTCGGCGTGCCGAAGGAGTCCCCGTTCGCCGACCACACCATCGGCGAGCTCAAGATCGGGGAGAAGACCGGCGCCATCGTCCTCGCCATCCGCACCCCCGAGGGCACCTTCAACACCACCCCCTCCGCCCAGGATGTCGTCCACCCCGGCGACACCCTCATAGTCCTCGGCACCCGCGAGCAAGTCACCCGCCTCGAAGCCCTCATGACGGGCGTAGAGCCGGCGGACGACGGTCCGCCCAGGTCGTCGTAGGCCCCTCCGGACCGGGAGCCAGGCCCGTGGCCCGTAACCCTTCGTAAGCGGTCTACCCTGCTGCCCCGGCTCCGAAGAACATCGCCCGGGGCGTGGTTGCTACTCGTCAGCCCTCCGCAAGCGCGGCCGGGCAGGGGACCGACGAGGGGGCGTCCGTTACCCGTTCACCTTCTTCAGGACCTCCGTGGTGTACTCCGCGTTGGCGTTCCACAGGATCCAACCCTTCAGCCCGGCCTCCTCCGTCGCCTTCATCTGGGCTTCGACGTCGGCGGGCTCGTACTCCGAGAGGTAGTCGAAGTCCTGAAGCCACGGGCGTATCTCTATCCCCGGGTTGACGGCGCGGGCCTTGGTGCCGAAATCCGCCATCGCGAGGTCCACGATCTCGTAGGGATAGACGTCCGGGTTGTCGTAGCCGTAGGCCCCGGGCGGGTAGTGGGAGGGGTAGACCATCGGGCAGAGCACGTCGAGGTGCGGCGCCATCTTCGAGACCACCTGACCCACCCCGACGTAGTCGTTCATCCCCACGAGCCCGAAGACGTCCGCCGAGACCTCGACGCCCATGGGCTCGAGCTCCCCGTGCGCGTACTCCAGGAAGCCCGCGATCGCGTCCTCCTGCGTCGGGGCGGTCTCCTCGCCGTACGCCAGGTTGACCATCTCGCCGTCGGAGGGGAAGCGGACATAGTCGAACTGTACCTCCTCGAAGCCGGCCGCCGCCGCCTCCTTAGCTATCTCGACGTTGTACCTCTGCGCCTCCTCGCGGTACGGGTTCGCCCACGCCGCCCCCTGATAAGTAAGCCACGGCTCGCCGGTCGTGGCGTCGATCGCCGCGAGATCCGGGCGTGCGTGCGGCAGGACGTCGTCCTGGAAGACGGCGAGCCGGGCGATGGGGTAGACGCCCTTCTCCTTTAACCCCCGGACGAACGCCGCAAGGTCCGGGATGCGGTCCGACGTCGCCCCGATCTCCTGCGCCAGCGGCACCTCGGAGGGGTAAGTCGTCACGCCCGCGTCCTTTACGTCCACGACGAGCGCGTTGACCTCGGTCTCCTCCGCGAGTCGGAGGACCCCGTCGAGTCCCTCGCCCTCCGCCACGAACCCCGGCACGTACAGCGCCTTGACGGCCTCTGGCTTCTCCCCGCCCTCCGCCATCCCGGTCTCGCCGCCGGTGGTTGCGCCCCGGGGCTTCTCCTGCCCTCCCTGGGCGGCCCGCGCTTCCTCCCGCGCCCCCTGCCCGGAATCCTGATCACCGCCGCAGCCGGAGACGAGCGCCACCGCCAGCAGCGCCGCCGTCAGCATCATCGGCAACGGGGCAAACCGACGCCTGCGCCGATACGGCCCCTCCCCGGTCGGTCCGGTGCTTACCCTCAAGATACGTCCTCCTCCGTAGCCGCGCGGGCCACCCTTCGCCGGTATGCCTCAGATCGCTCGCAGCATACCAAACAAAAGGGCAAAGACCGGCAACGAAGAGGACCCATACGCGAGGCCGCAAGACCCGTCCGGCTCTGAAGCACCCCGGCCTTTCTCCGACATGGTTCGTTGCGGGTGGCGACGGATCGAAAGGGGAGCAGGCTCCGCCTCTTCTCTACCCTGGTCCCGTACTCCAACCTGGCCAATAAAGGCGTGGTGTGGCGGGGGAGCGTTGCTTAGAATCAGGTGGTGAGGGAGGCGGCGGAGAATCGGAGAAGCATCGTCGGGCGCGGCGCCGCGGGCAACCCCAAGAACCGCTTCGAGCGTATCGAGGCGGAGCCGGACCCGCTCGACCCCCGCGAGGAGCCGCGCCCCGAGACGATCTACCTGCGCGATCACTCCCGCTCCATCATCGCCCGCAACGACAGCCCCGACATCGGTTTCGACGCCAGCATCAATCCGTACAGGGGATGCAGTCATGGGTGCGTCTACTGTTTCGCCCGTCCTACTCACGAGTACCTCGGCTTCTCCGCCGGCCTGGACTTCGAGAGCAAGGTCCTGGTCAAGGAAGAAGCCCCGGAGTTGCTTCGCGGGCAGCTCTCGTCGCCGCGGTGGAAGCCCAAAGTGCTCTCCATGAGCGGGGTGACCGACCCGTACCAGCCCGTGGAGAAGAAGCTCGGCCTCACGCGGCGGTGCCTAGAGGTTCTCGCGGAGTTCCGTAACCCCGTCGCGATCGTGACCAAGAACCACCTTGTCACCCGCGACGTCGACCTGCTCTCCGAGCTCGCCGGCCACGGCGCCGCCATGGTCGCCATCTCCCTCACGACCCTCGACGACGACCTGCGCCGCGTCATGGAGCCGCGCACCTCCAGGCCCGTCCGCAGGCTCGCCGCCATCGAGAGGCTCGCCGGGGCGGGCATCCCCGTCGGCGTGATGACGGCGCCCGTGATCCCGGGCCTCACCGACCACGAGCTGCCGAGCCTCCTCTCCGCCGCCGCGGAGGCCGGAGCGACCTTCGCCGCCTACGTCCCCGTACGCCTGCCGGGGGCGGTGCGTCCGATCTTCGAGGACTGGCTGGAGCGCCACTTTCCCGATCGCAAGGAGAAGGTCTTGAACCGTATCCGCTCGATGCGAGACGGCCGGCTCAACGACGCGAGCTTCGGAAGCCGCATGAAGGGCGAGGGGATCTTCGCCCAACACATCGGCAGGCTCTTCGAAATGGGCTGCCGGCGAGCCGGGATCGAGAACGACCGCTCCCCGAAGCTCTCCACCGCCGCCTTCCGCAGGGCGGACGAGGGACAACCCACCCTCTTCGATTGAACCGGCCCGCAAGGGAGCGAACGCGTCACAACTCGCGCTTCGGGGCGAAGGAGAATCCGCCTCCGACGCCCAACCTTCGCCCCGGCCCTGCTACGACTCCCGCTGCGGCGAGAACTAACCCTTCTTCGCCGTCACGGGCGCGCTGACCCCGTATTCGAGGCCGTCCACGAGGGCCTGCCAGGAGGCCTCGATGATATTCTCCCCGACGCCGACGGCCCCCCAGACGCGCTTGCCGTCCGTGGAGTCTATGAGGACGCGCGTCGTGGCGGCCGTGGCGCGGTGCTCGTCGAGGATGCGCACCTTGTAGTTCGAGAGGTGGATCTCCCGGAGCTCCGGGTAGTGGGGGCCTATGGCCTGCCTGAGGGCCCCGTCCAGAGCGTTGACCGGACCGTTCCCCTCGGCGGTCGAGATGACCCGCTGCCCCTTGACCAGGAGCTTGACGGTTGCCTCGGTCGTGGTCACCCCATCGGCGCGCTTCTCCGAGATGATCCTGAACGTCTCCAGCTCGAAGAGCGGCCTGTCCTCCCCGGCCGTCCGCCCTATAAGGAGCGCCAGCGAAGCGTCGGCGGCCTCGTAGTGGTAGCCCTCGTACTCCCGCTGCTTTATGGCCGTGAGGATCTGCGTGACGTCCCCGGCCTCGAGCCCTAGCTCCTCGGCCTTCTGGCGGATGGAGTTCTTCCCCGAGAGCTCCCCGACCGGCGTACGCCGGACGTTTCCGACGACCTCGGGTGCCACGTGCTCGTAGGTCGATGGGTCCTGCGCTATGCCGTCCACGTGCAGCCCGCCCTTGTGGGCGAAGGCGCTCCTGCCGACGTAGGGGCGGTGCGTGTCCGGGGTGAGGTTCATCAGCTCGGAGACGTAGTTGGACGCCCCGGTCAGCCTGACGAGCTTCTCGTCGTCCACGACCTTCAGACCCATCTTGAGCTGGAGGTTGGCGATCGTGGTCACGAGGTCGCAGTTGCCGCAACGCTCGCCTACCCCGTTGATCGTCCCCTGCACGTGCGTCGCCCCGGCCTCGACCGCGACGATCGCGTTCGCCACCCCGCACCCGGCGTCGTTGTGCGTGTGGATGCCCACCTCGACGTTCGGGTACCCAGAGAACTCCTCGACCGTGCGCTCCACCGCGGCCTTGAGCTCCGTGGGCAAGGTCCCGCCGTTCGTGTCGCACAGGACGAGGGTCGTCGCCCCGGAGTCGGCCGCCGCCCTCAGGACGGCGAGCGCATGATCCGGGTCGTCCCGGAAGCCGTCGAAGTAGTGCTCGGCGTCGAAGATGACTTCTTTACCGGCCTTCGCGAGGTACCGGACCGTATCCCGGATGGATTCCAGGTTCTCCTCGGGCGTCGTGCGCAAGACCTTCTCGACGTGCATCTTCCAGCTTTTGGCGACGATGCAGGCGACGGGGGCCGAGAGGCGGGGCAGTAGCGTGACGGCGGGGTCTTCGTCCGCCCTGCCACCGGGGCGCCGGGCGCGGGTGAAGGCGACGAGGCGCGCGTGATCCAGCTCCGAGGCGTCGAAGCTCTCGAAGAACTCCATGTCTTTGGGGTTCGAGGCCGGAAAGCCCGCCTCGATGTAGTCCATGCCCAAAGCGTCGAGCTCGCGGGCTATACGGATCTTGTCCTCCGTCGTCAGGCTAACGCCCTCGCGCTGCGTGCCGTCCCGTAGCGTCGTATCGAACAGCTTGACCCTCATCTAAACTACCCCTTCCCCCGCGGCGGCCCAGCGGCTCACGGCCCGCGTCACGTCTTCCGTTGTATGGTTGCCGCCGAGGTCGGCGGTCCTGAACCCAGCTTCCAGCGCCACGGAGACCCCCCGCTCGATCGCCCCCGCAACGTCCGGCCTCCCTAAAGCGTGCCGGAACATCATCGCGGAGGAGAGGATCGTGGCGTAGGG
>JADDPR010000048.1:0-915 GCA_016781775.1 Rubrobacter sp.
TCTTGGCCGATCCCTGCTCTCCCTGGACGATGAGAACCGGGTAGGGGCCTTTGGGACGAAAGGCCTGAACGAGCCAGGCGACGAGCAGCATCCAGTCGTCGTTGCTCCCGACGTTGACGAAGCGGCGCAAGGCGTTCACACTGCCTTGCATCGGGCGGGGTAGAGGGAGCATCCCCTTTCGGCGCCTGAATCTCACCGGCGGGTCGCTCACGATCTCCCAGCCTCGCTCGGTGATCTTCACGGCCTCCCAGCGGTCGTTTGCGAGGTCGACGTAGATCGCGCCCTCTTGTTCGGCGACGCGGACGTGAACAGAGATCTCTTCGCCCTCGAATAGGGCCTTTGCCTCCGCCACCCCCAGGGCGTCCTGAAGCGCCTGCGCACCGGGCGGCCTACCGAACTCCTCGTAGAAGCGGCGCTGAAGCCAGAGCCTCAAGCCCTTGGACTTCACGGCGTGGGTCTCTCGGTGCTCTCCTACGCAAACGGTCGCGTACGCCTCCCCGTCCGGGGTATGGAAGAGATCGGCATCTTCGGCGTAGCGAGCGAGTATCGCGCTCTGGGTGTCAGGCAGGGTTTCTTCATGAGTCCCCTCCGGCGGTTCCCGAAGCTCGGAGGTCGCGTGGGAGAGCAACTCGTCGACGGAGTGTCCGGCCGCCAGGAAGTCGTCGACGCCCTGCTTGCCGCCGCCCTCCGCGCAAGGAAGATAGATAATCGCGACCTCGGCCATGCTAACGGCCCTCCAGAACGGCCTTGAGGCCTACCAGCGCCTTGTGCACGCCGGGCTTGAGCATCACATCGCTATCGAAGACGACGTAGACTCGTCGGCCGTTGAGGGCCACGTAGTTCCAGTCGGCAAAATCGTCTTGCCGCCACGGTCGTTCGTGCCACGCCAATTCCAAACCCCGATCAATGCGAGGG
>JADDPR010000048.1:1032-5632 GCA_016781775.1 Rubrobacter sp.
TCGATCCGGACGGGGTCTCGTACTTGACGGGCTTGCCGTCCTTGATCCTCGGGGAGTCGGGACGGTACTGGTAAAGTACTATCTCTCCAGCCGGACTCCTGATAGGGATCAGCAACCCCGGCACGCCGCATTGGGCCTCAGAAAAGCCTATCCTTTTTAGCTCGGCCTTCTTCTCGACCGTGCGGTATCCGCGAGCTTCCATGACATCCGGCGCAATGCCGGACTCCTCGATTAGCATTCTCTTGTGCTCGTATGAAAGTTCCATGCAAATTCTGCTCCTGCTTGAATTCCTGTTGAACCGGGAGGACACGACGGGGCGTACGCTCCCGGCAAGTGACAGCTCTATGGCCTCAATCCTTCAGGCCGAGGATTTGTTTCAACTCGCTGTAGATTCTCGATGGGCCATAAACGTAAGCCAGCATTCGCCCCATGTACCAGTCATAGGCCTTGTTAATGGCCTCCGAGCTCGGTAGCTGCTCTTCCGGTATGTCCTCTTGCCTTCGTGCTATGTCCATCACCACGGGACGGAAAGTAAGCATTTGGTCGCAGAATTTTTCCGCGGGCCATTCGAAGGCCTCGCTCACCCACTCCCCGTCCGCGCTCAGCACGGGGTCGAAGACGACCGTTTCGATTTCGCCTGCCTCCACGGCCGCGGAGATCTTCTCCGCCAAGTCAAAGTAGGTGTCCCCGAGCAGAGCAGTCTGAAAAGATTCCGAATCATCCGCTTCTAACGATGGGTGCGCACGAACGAACGCTCGCAGCTTGGCTTCCACTCCGAACACCGGCAAGACGACCTCCTCCCGGTGGCCCAGACCCAAGAGGTCCGGCAACCCTTCCCCCAAACGGATGGTCAGTCCCATTCCCCGAGTATTTGCTATCCCATAAATCTTCATGCTTACCTCCAAATAGGTTTGTGTTCTCCATCGTCAATTCGTTATGCTTATCGTGCCGAGGCACCGTACTCCTCAGCCCCATCCCCTGGGTTTGTCCCAGGATCAGGGCAAGAGCTGCCAGAGCTGAGGAACCTTCCGTGCTTACAAACGTTCTTGGCTTCCGCGCGCAACGTTGCGGGGGATCGAGCCCCGCAACGACGCCGCGGTCCGCTTGAGGTCCTCCGCGGGAGCAAACCCGCGGAGGTTTGGTGAGGTCCTTCTACCAGGCCCCGAATCTTCCATCGCAAGGCAAGATGCTTGGGTAGGAGTCGGGGTTGGTCAACTCGTCCCAGTCCTGGTCCAGTTTGTGTAAGATCTTCTTGAGTAGGTCCTTGACCACCATCGGGTCGGAACCCTCCAATATCTGCACACGGACAGGCCAATTGCTGAGCCTCGGATCGTAAACGAGGGCAGGATCCACCACATGTCCATCCCCATCCGCTGGCCCATAGCAATCATACAAATCTTCACGTGCATCGATCTGCAGGTAACATCCCATCGGATCCTTTCCGTAAGCCTCGCCTACCAGCTCGGGGATTAGGAACTTCCTGAACTTTTCACGGATGCCCGAAGGGGGCGGGCATCCGATCCAGGGGTGATGGGCACGGTACAAGACTTGCTTGGGCAGAGCATCGAAAGCAGCCTGGGCAGCCTCTAGCTTCTCCTCGTCCAGGCTCTCCGTGGCATCCTCCATGAGCCTCACGGTGGGGTGCTCGGGACCGAAGACCCGAGAGGTACTTTCCAGCTCGAAGAACACGGACGAGTACGTCTGTATGAGATCGGAGACGTGTTCTGCATACGTTTGATCCTCATTTCTCGTATTCTCAAACTTGTTGTTCTCTTCGTAGTGATTCATTTATTGCTCCTTCGGATTTCGTTGCTTTCGTGTTGGTTCAATTGGTACTGCTGATAACGAAAAGGGAGGGTCCCGTCCTGAGCCCATACCACGACGCCTTCTGTGGCCGAGTCCGACTCGCTTGCGAAGCATTCGGTAGAGAACGATTCCGACGTCCTGGACGTTGGTGTGCTTCATGCCGCGCCATCCTCGCGGTCCTCGACACCAGCCGTGTCGCCTTTGCTCCCGCACGAGTCGAGAACGAATGCGTAAACAGCAGCCAATGCTTCCGCCACTACGATCTTCTCTATTTTGGGGTGCATGTTTATCTTTCATGTTCTGCCTCTTCGGCGATCAGACGCAAGGCTTGCTGTCGGCCTGCATCGAGGATGCGCACGATAGGATCACTTTCGGTTTCTTCCGGGCGGTGCAGCATCCGGGCTGCAAAATCGGCAACAAGATCGGCATCGGCGCTGGACGAGGTCGTCGACGCCTCGTGCGAGGGCGTGGAGGCCACGGTGGTCTCGGCGACGGGGGTGCTCAGGATCACGCAGGTATCGGCCTACATGTACGGCACCCACGACATCGCGGACGAGGCGTCCGGCACTAGTTATGCCCTGGAGAGCGACGGCGCGGTGGACCTCGACGCCTACGATGGGCGGCGCGTGGAGGTTTACGGCGAGCCGGTGGCAGGCTACGAGGCCGGGAAGGTCGACGGCGGTCCTGCGCTGCTGAGGGTCGTCCGGGTGGAGGAGCGCTAGGAGGAGGAGTAGGAGGTTCTACCGGGGTCTCGCGGACTACTACCACCGGTCCGCGGAGGAAACCTCGCCACTATTGGCGGGTTCTGTCGGGTGACCGACAGAACCCGGTGGCCATGGCTAGGCCTGTCCAGGCCGACGCCCCTCGCACTCAGATGTCGGGGTCAGCGCACTGAGGGGAAACCTCGCCATCAATCGTGGGTTCTGTCGCTTTCCTGGAGAAAATAGGCCTTACCGTTGGGCTTCATCGAGCCGGGTAAGGGGAAGTGCCGCCATGAGGACCGTGATCGAAGCCCACGAACTGCTCCCGAAGGGTCTGCAACTCGAAAACCTGGGCATCGAGACCGGGCGCGTGAGCATCAGCATGTCGTCCGGGTCGAGGAAGTGCGTCTGCCCGTCCTGCGGCCGCGACTCCTCCAGAGTGCACAGCCGCTACTCGCGAACCGTCTCGGACCTTCCCTGGCACGGGGTCTCGGTCGAGCTCGAGGTCCGCGCGAGGCGCTTCTTCTGCGACGAGGCCTCCTGCGAGAGGCGAATCTTTTGCGAGCGGCTACCATACGTGGCCGCCCGCGCCCGCAAGACGCGCCGGTTGGAGGGTGCGCTTCTGGCGATCGTCCTGGAGCTGGGCGGACGCGCGGGCGCCAGGTTGGCCACGGAGCTCGGCCTCGTGGTCGGCCGCGACGCCCTGCTCCGGAGGGCGAAAGGCGCCCCGCTACCCGACGGCGGGAAGGTGAGGGCGCTCGGCGTGGACGACTTCGCCTTCAAGAAAGGCCACAACTACGGAACGGTGCTCGTGGATCTCGAACGCCGCAGGGCCGTGGATCTGCTCCCGGAGCGCTCGCAGGAGAGCCTCGTGGCCTGGCTGAAGCGGCATCCCGAGGTAGAGATTGCCACCCGGGACCGCTCGAACATCTACCGGGAAGCCCTAGCCAAGGGCGCCCCGGAGGCGGTGCAGGTCGCCGACCGCTGGCACCTGTTGCACAACCTCGCCCAGACGCTAGAGGAGTTCTTGCTCCAGAAGGGGCCCGCGATGCGCGAGGTGGCCACGCCGAGCACAGGGCCCGAAGAGAAGGACGACGGTGCCCTCGCCCCGGGACCCATGAGCCCGAACCGCCCGAGGACCCACGACGCGAAGATGGAAGAGGCGGCCAGGAAGCGCCACGAGCGGCTGGTCCAGCAGTGGAGGGACATCCGGCGTCTCTACCTGGCCGGCGCCGATCTCAGGCACATCTGCCACAGACTCGGCATAAGCGCCAGGACCGTTTACCGTTACAAGGACCTGACCGAGCCGCCCCCACGCAGGGCACACGGGAGGCGGGCGAGCGTTCCCGATCCTTACGTGCCGTACCTCGGCGCGACGTTGGAACGAGGGCTGCCGCAACGGCAAGCGTCTGTACCGCGAGATCCGGGAGCGGGGCTACGCCAACAGCGAGGAGACGTGCGCCCGGTTCCTCGCCCAGCTCCGCCGCGCCGAGGCCCGAGGGAAACCGCCCTCCTCCGTGCCGCGGGCCAGGAGGGGCTCCGTGGCGGGGCTCTCTCCCACCCCCAAGAACGTGGCGGCGCTGTTCGTGCGCCGCGAAGAGAAGCTCACGGAGGAGCAGAAGGAGTACATACAAAGGCTTTACGACGCCGACGAAGCACTCGCCGACGGGCGCAGGCTGACCCGGGAGTTTTCGGAGATGGTCCGGAACCTCGAAGGCGAGAAGCTCGGCAGGTGGCTCGAAGAAGCGGCGGCGTGCAAGGCCTCGGCGATGGGGAGCTTCGCCGAGGCCTGAAGGAGGACCTCGCCGCGGTAAGAGCGGGCTGACGAAGCCGTGGTCCAACGGGCCGGTGGAGGGTTCGTGAACAAGCTCAAGCTCGTGAAGCGCCAGGGCTACGGCAGGGCGGGTTTCGACCTGTTGCGCGCCAGGATGCTGGCCGCCTGAAGACCGCCCTCCGAACGGTCCGGCGGAGGGCACGACGTTTCACCAAGATGCCAACAGAGCCCAACCGGGGCGAGGCTAGAAGGTGATGACCTGGTAGCCCCGGGAGACGAGCTTCTGCAGGCTGGGGTGCCCGTCGTACTCGTCCAGGAA
>JADDPR010000196.1 GCA_016781775.1 Rubrobacter sp.
CGGTTCTTCGCACTTACCGTGTAAACCGATGGTACCGATGAACGCGTGATAGTAACGGTCCCGAGGCGTGAAGTAATGATAGATAGGCCTTTAGAACAGCCATGCAATCCATCGTCACCATCGTCGGGACCGTCAAGTCTATCTATGGAGAGGAATCAGGTCCTGTGTCATCGATAGGTTTCTCGATTGTCCGACAGTCCCGACGATGGTGACGGTCTTTTGAGAGAGTATTCTAAATGGGGTGTTCGTTGCTTCCTGAAGTGCTCGTGCCGCTATCCTTAGCGGAGATCGCACGCGAAAGCTCGTACGTCCTCGATGAAGAGGTCCGGCTCCTCGAGTGCTGCGAAGTGGCCGCCTCGTGGCATCTCGCTCCAGCGCCTGACGTTGTAGGACTTCTCGACGAAGCTGCGCGGCGGGGTCTTGAATACCTTGTCGCCCGGGAGTGCGGTGACGCCGACTGGCTCTCGACAATGGGCTCCGGATGGGCGAGACCGAGCGAGACAACCGACGACCCTCCGCGAGGAAACCAAACGGCCGTTGACAGGGCGCGAGCGGGACCACTAGACTTTGTCGCATACCGTTCGATGATGTTTTCGAATGGAAGGGGAGAGGTGGTAGCTGTGGGAGGCGAGTTCTGGTGCCTTGGCGAGGTGCCGAGAGCGGATCGGCCAGCTCAGTGGAAAGAGTTGCTGTCTCACACGCACCTGCCATGGACGGTAAGGGTGACCAAGCCTGGTCAGGACCGGGCGTATGAGGCCTGGGTACGCCGACAATGGATCGACGATCTCGCGCTGGTCGACTGCGAGTGCGGTCCATGCGCCGGGAGCCGGGGTCGCGCGGAGCTTTCGGACACGGACGGTGAGTACGTGGCCGTCCTTATAACCCGCTCGGGCAGGGAGACGGTTGCCCAGGAGGGCGCCGAGGCCTACATGAGGCCCGGCGACGCGGTGGCGTGGGACAGCACGAGGCCCGCGCGCTTCGAGGTGTTGGAACCGCTCGTCAAGCGGAGCCTCCTGATTCCCCGCTTCGCCCTCGACGAGGTGAGTGGGCGCGCCTGGACAAGCGCCGGCGTGCTGCTCGACGGGGAGGCTCCGGCGGTACGGCTGCTGACCGGTTACCTTGATGCTCTTAGCGGGACGCTCCCGGATCTATCGATGGCGAGCGTCACCGCCGCCCGTAACGCGACACTCGAACTGTTCGTCGGAGCGCTGCAGCCCGGAGGTCCTGTGGATTCCTCGACGGTTGGTCCCGCCCTCCGGGCGAACATGGAGCGATGGATCGAGCGCCACCTCTCCGACGGGGAGATTAGTCCCGCGGCCCTCGCCGCCGCACACAGCGTCTCCGTCAGGACGGTGTACAGGGTGTTCGAGATGACGGGCGAGACCGTGGGCGAGGTAGTCCGGATACGACGCCTGGCGAAGGCGCGCAAGGACCTTACGGAGAGCGGCGAGCCTATCTCGACCATAGCCCACCGCTGGCGCTTCTCGGACTCGAGCCACTTCAGCAAGGCGTTCAAGGCCCACTACGGGGTGTCCCCCAGCGAGTACCGGGCGCTCTCTCGGGCCCGAGGTGACGGGGAGCGGTCCCTAGCGCTCGGCTGAGTACCGACTTTCCTCTTCTACCCCTCCGCGGCCATCTCCCTACGCTGGGCACTCCTCCGCCGGGGATCTGGCACTCTCGTCCAAGATCCTGGCGCGATCGTACAAGCCCCGGTGGGCCCCGCTCTCTAGACTAACTTCCACGACACTCCTCCTCGCCGGTCTCGTATGTGGACGGTGAGGAGAAGAGGCAGACCCGACGGGGAATCGGGCCAGAAGCGGGGCAACGCGAGACGCGGACGCTTCCGCAGCGCGAGTGCAAGGGACAGGGGAAAGGAAACATATGGGCAATCGCTTGGAGAACAGGGTAGCCGTGGTCACCGGATCGAGCTCGGGCAACGGGCGCGCGATCGCGCTGGCTCTCGCCCGCGAGGGCGCGGCCGTAGTCTGTTCCGACGTCAAGAAGTCCGCCCGGGAGGGAGGGTACGAGGGGGACATCCAGACCGATACCGACGACGTCATCCGCAATGAGGGCGGGCGCGCAGAGTACCTGGACTGCGACGTGACCAAGGCCTCCGACGTCCGGGCCGTGATCGACAGGGCCGTCTCCGCCTTCGGCCGACTGGACATCATGGTCAACAACGCAGGCGTCTTCACGGATCTGCACACCATAGTCGACGAGACCGAAGAGCAGTACGACTTCACGATGGCCGTGAACGCCAAGGGTGTGTGGTTGGGGTGCAAGTTCGCCATCGCCCAGATGCTCAAGCAGGAGGATACCGGGGGCGGCGAAACCTCGCGCGGCAAGATCATCAACATTGCCTCGATTGGCGGCCTCGTTGGATTGGCCGCGGAGCCGGCCTACTGCGCGTCGAAGGGCGCGGTGGTGAACCTCACGCGCCAACTCGCGGTCGACTACGCGCCGGAGCGGATCAACGTCAACGCGATCTGCCCAGGCTTCCTCGCCACCGCGATGGTGCGGCCGTTCCTCGACGACCCGGAACTGAACAAGACGCTGCACGACCTCTCGCCTTGGCCGCACCTCGGCACCGCCGAGGACGTGGGAAAGCTGGCCCTCTACCTCGCCTCCGACGACGCCGAGATGGTGACCGGCTCCATGCAGGTGCTCGACGGAGGCTACACCGCGGGGTAAGCTCCCGAACTCCGCGACGTTGGGTCGCCGGGTGAGACTCGTGGCCCGGTGGAGCGAGGGTGAGATATCGGCGTTTCGACTAACGAAAGGAGTATTTACATGAGGCAAGACGTAACCTTCCTCAGCGAGGGGTTAAACTGTGCCGGCTGGCTGTACTTGCCGGACAACCTGGAGGACGACGATCGACGCCCGGCCATAGTCATGGCCCACGGCTTCAGCGCGGTCAAGGAGAACTATCTCGCGAACTTCGCCGAAAAGTTCGAGGAGGCGGGCTTCGTGGTGCTGGTCTTCGACTACCGCTTCTTCGGCGACTCCGAGGGCGAGCCACGGGGACACCTGATCCCCGCCGAGCAGCACAAGGACTACAAGAACGCCATAACCTGGATCTCGCAGCGGCCAGAGGTGGATCCCGAACGGATCGGGATCTGGGGCAGCTCTTACAGTGGAGGACACGTCCTGTACTTGGCGTCCTTCGACAAGCGGATCAAGGCCGCCGTCGCGCAGGTGCCGCTTGTCAACGGCTGGCAGAATGCCCAGCGGCTCATGCGCCCGGATATCTTCGAGGGGTTCCTCGGGGCGCTCGCCCACGACCGCGCCCAACGTTACACGGGGGAGGAGAGCGCCAAAGTGCCGGTGGTGGCTCCCGAGGGAGAACCTTCGGCGCTACCGACGCCGGAGTCCTACGAGTGGTTCACCCACGCGGGCGAGACCGTAGCACCCAACTGGCGCAACGAGGTCTCTCTAGAGAGCATGGAGGCATTTCTGGAGTACGACCCGGCGGGGAGCATACACCTGGTCTCGCCGATCCCACTCCTCATAGTTGTGGCCGAGAAGGACACCCTGACGCCGACGGACATGGCGATCGCGGCGTACGAGCGGGCGCTGGAGCCAAAGAAGCTGGTCATCCTGGAGGGCGGCAAGCACTTCGACGCCTACACCGAGCCCGGGCTCTCCCAGGCAGCGACCCCGGCGGTCGAGTGGTTCGAGCGGCACCTGATGGGGCGGGAGTAGACGCTTACCGGAGAAGGAAAGGGTACAGAGGTGAGCAGGAAATGACCGAGAAGACGAAGATAGGAACGGAGGTGGCGGCATGAACCGGCTCGAGGGCAAGGTCGCGGTTATCACCGGGGCGAGTTCCGGATTCGGACGCGGAATCGCCAGGGCCTTCGCGGCCGAGGGCGCCAAAGTGGTGGTGAGCGACGTTCGCGAGGAGCTTACCGAGGGCGGCTTCGAGGAGGACCCCAACCTGACGACGGTCGAAGCCATCGAGAAGGATGGCGGCGAGGCCATCTACGTCGGCTGCGATGTGACGAAGCAGGCCCAGGTGCGAGATCTCATCAAGGCCGCCGTGGACAGGTTCGGGCGGCTAGATATCATCGTCAATAACGCGGGAATCTACCGCGGCGGCAAGCTCACGCACGAGTTCACCGAGGAGGACCTCGACGCCTGCTTCAACGTCAACGTCAAGGGGACCTTCTTCGGCGCCCAGGAGGCGGTTAAGCAGTTCCTCGAGCAGGGCGAGGGTGGCAACATCATCAACCTCGTCTCCACCGCGGGGCTCGGGGGTCACCCCAATCAGTCGGTCTACAACACCTCAAAGGGTGCCCAGGCCAACCTCACGCGCTGCCTGGCCATCGAGTACGGGGAGAAGGGGATCCGCGTCAATGGTATCTGCCCGACCTACGCCAAGACGGCGCTGACCCGCCAGCTCTTCGACGACAAGGACTTCGATGAGGCGTTCAAGCAGTCGATCCCGCTGAAGCGGTGGGGCGAGGTGGAAGATATCGCGCAACTCGCGGTGTTCCTGGCCTCGGATGAGTCGAGTTACATTCACGGCGACCTCGTCCGCGTGGACGGCGGCGAGACGCTGAGTCGGTACTCGGTGTGAAGTAGAGCGGGAACAGGCGACCGAGGGGTAGGAGCAGACCGCACCGTTCTCACCCTCGGACGGTCCACTTCATCGAGACATCGGGGGCTTTGTCGGCCCCCACTTTTTCTGCAATGGCAGAGCCCTCAGGATCTGATACCGAATCCGGTTGATCACTTGCGTATCCCTGACGGCGGATATGAAAGACTGCCGTGTCGAACAGAATCACGATGCCCTATTGGCGTCGACCACTTAATCTACGATAGTGCACTATTCAAGCGGATTCCGTATGATCATAGAGCCATCTACGATGGGTCTTCCGAGATGAGGACATGCAGTCACCGAAGACGACGATCTAGCGGCTTGTACTCTCCCTTTTCGGACTACTGCAAGAAGAGTCGAAGTTGTTTCCAGCCGCCAGTGGCTCGACATGGCTTCGCTCCCTGCTCATGTTCCCCTCGTTCTAGCGAGCGCTTCGAAGACAGCTACGCACAACCCCATCTCCCTTTAGAATACTCCCGCATTTCATCGTCACAGCAGTGTGCGTTAGTATCGATCCACTGGTTTGTGCCGCGTATTCTCTGGATGGGCAGAGCGGTTCGAGACTACTGGCATTTCCCCAGCAGCCTTCCTCAATCCAAAGGATCAACCTTTACGAGCACCGCTGTCACCACCGTCGGGATCGTCAAGTCCTTCTATCAGGAGATTCAGGGACTACTTCTCGCTGGGCCATATAATCCGACGGTCCCGACGATTTTTGCAGGCGTTTTCTGCAGGTGTGCCTGTACTGTAATCTCCCGGCCGCAGAGGGAGGATATCCCACTCGATCAGGGCGGCTTGAGCAACCAACGATAATCGTCCCGATTAGATGATCTTGCCGTCCTTCTTGCGGTGCCCGTAGATAGGAACTAACAAAAGGGAGCTAGGGAGAGGAGCGGTGCCTGCGAACCGCAGTTAGTGCCGGTCGAGTTTTCGAGCTATGTCTTTGTGGTCCAGACGGTAGCAGATCGAGCGACCGTGGGGGCAGGTGGCCGGGTAGCGGCTCGTGAGCCAGTCCTTTATCA
>JADDPR010000537.1 GCA_016781775.1 Rubrobacter sp.
TATCGTCGTCGGGACCATGATGGCCGTGGACGGCTTCGTCGCCTTAGCCTGGAACGTCCTCACCTTCTCCCTGCGCCAGACCCTTATCCCCGACCGCCTGCTCGGCCGCGTCACGAGCGTCTACCGGCTGGTGGGCGTCGGCGGTGCGGCCTTTGGCGCCTTGATCGGAGGCCTGCTCGCCCGCGGTTTCGGGCTCGACGCGCCCTTCTGGTTCGCCGCAACGGTGATGATCGTCGTAGCCCTTGCCTCCGTTCCGTTCGTGAACAACAGGACGGTGGCCGAGGCCAGGGGCGCTGCGTGACGACCGGCGGGGGCCCTCTCCGGGGTTCGAGCGGCGATTTCTGGAAGTTCTGGGCCGGGCAGACGATCTCGAACTTCGGGTCTTCCTTTACGCTCTTCGCCCTGCCGCTGCTCGTCTTCAAGCTCACCGGGTCGGCCCTGAGCCTGGGACTCGTTACGGCGGTCGAATTTCTACCTTATCTGCTCTTCGGGCTCTTCCTCGGGGCGTGGGCGGACAGGGTGGACCGCAAGCGCATGATGATCCTGTCGGACGTTGCCCGGGCAGGCCTGATCGCGTCGATACCCGCGCTCGCGCTCTTCGGCGGGCTGGCGGTGTGGTGGATCTACGCCGTGGGCTTTCTGTCTTCCGCCCTGAAGATCTGCTTCGACGCCGGAGAGTTCGCCGCCGTCCCGAGCCTCGTGGGCAAGGACGACCTCGTGAGGGCCAACGGACGCATACAGGCGAGCTACTACGCCGCCTCCGTCGCCGGGCCGCTCGTGGCCGGCGCCGCCGTCGCCCTGGCGCCCGTGGAGGCGGTGCTCCTCCTCGACGCCCTCTCCTTTCTCGCCTCCGCCCTGGCGCTCGCGCTCGTGAGGCGCAGCTTCAACGCCACGTCCGACGGTGAGGAAAGGGGGGTCTCGAGCATCCTCGAGGACGTTCGCGAGGGGCTGCGGTACGTGCTCTCCAACCCGGTTCTGAGAAATATCGCGATCATGATGGCGACCGTCAACTTCGTCGGCGCGACCACGATAGCCCAGCTTACCTTCTTCGCGAAGGAGCGCCTCGACGCCACGGATGCAGGGGTCGGGGTGCTCTACTCGGCGGGCGGCGTCGGCATAGTGCTGCTCTCGCTGGCCGCCGGCCCGATCCGGGGCCGTGTCTCCTTCAGCAAGGCCGCGCTCGGCGCCCTGATGCTGCATGGTCTGCTCACGTTCGCCTTCGCGCTCTCCGACCGGCTCTGGATCGCCGTCCCGCTCTGGGCGCTCGCCTCCGGATTCGCCCTGTTCTTCAACATCAACACCACGAGCATCCGCCAGGCGATGGTGCCGAACCGTATGCTCGGCCGCGTTCAAACGGTCGCCGTCGTTCTTGCGTGGTCGGCGATCCCGCTGGGCTCGACCCTTGGGGGCCTGGCGATAGAGTGGACGGCGAACGTCGCACTCGTCTATGGCCTCATCGGCGTCTTCGTCTTCCTTATCGCTCTTGTCTTCTCCTTTACTGCGTTGGGCAAGGCAGAATGGTACCTGCCCTCCCAGCAGACGCACGTGGAAAAACTGGCGGCCGAACCATCGCCCTGACCGCTCACGAAATCGCGGTCCCGAATTCGTATAGTAAGGATGACCGGAGAACGGAGGTAAGACCGTGAGCGAGGCCGAGGAGAAGCGCACCGAGTACGGCATCAAGCAGGCCGGGGAGCGCTACTACCCCGTCATCGTGGATAAGGAGGCCGGCGTGCACTACGAGATCAACAACCCGCTCACCGGTGGCTCCCTGAGCTACAAATCCGCGGAGCAGGCCGAGGCCTACATAGAACGAGCCAAAGCGCGAGAGCAGGCGTAGACTTCGGGGGAACTCTGAGGCTTTTGCTACCGAGCGTTGGGCCGGGAGATGGGTGGTTAGGCTGCATCTAACAGTGGGACGATCGAGATACCCTTCGTGAGAGGTGGATGGTGAAGGTCGCCGAGGCGATCGGACGGGCCCTGGCCGCCCGCGGGGTCGAGGTGTTCTTCGGGCTCCTCGGGAGCGGCAACTTCGCCGTCACGAACGCCCTGCGCGCGGCGGGGGCAAGGTTCTACTCCTCCAGGCACGAGGGGGGCGCGGTCTCGATGGCCGACGGGTACGCGCGCGCCTGCGGGAAAGTTGGCGTCTGCAGCGTGCACCAGGGGCCGGGGTTCACGAACACGCTCACGGGCCTTACGGAGGCCGCCAAGAGCCGCACGCCGCTGCTCGTGCTCGCCGCAGACACGCCGGCCGGGGCGCTCTGGTCGAACTTTAAGGTGGACCAGGGCTCCCTGGCGAGGACTGTCGGCGCGATCCCCGAGCGCGTGCGCGGGCCGGCGACGGCCGCCGAGGACGCCGCCAGGGCGCTCCGGCGGGCGACGGTCGAGCGTCGCCCCGTCGTCCTGAACATCCCGGTTGACGTCGTGGAGGAAAGCTTCGAGGGGGACCCGTTGGACCTTCCAGCTCCTCCCGCGCTGGAGCCCCCACGGCCCTCCGACCGCTCAGTGGACCGGGTCGTCGAGCTGCTTGCGTCCTCGGAGCGGCCGGTGATCGTCGCCGGGCGCGGGGCGGCGCTCTCCGGCGCGCGTCCGGCGCTGGAGGCCCTGGGCGAGAGGGTGGGGGCTCTGTTGGCGACGAGCGCTATGGGGAATGGGGTCTTCGCTGCTCACCCCTACAGCGCCGGCATCTCCGGCGGCTTCTCGTCGCCCCTGGCCGTCGAGAAGCTGGCCGGGGCGGACGTCGTGCTCGCCTTCGGGGCGACGCTGAACCGCTGGACCACGCGCCACGGCAGGCTCTTCCCGGGCTCCGCCAGGGTGGTGCAGGTGGACCTTGACGAGGAGGCTATCGGCGCGCTGCATCCAGTCGACGTCGGCGTCGTGGGCGATGCGGCAGCTACCGCGTGGGCGGTCGTCGAGGGTCTGGACCGGCGTGGGGTGCGAAGGGAAGGCTTTCGAGACGAGGAGACGGCGCGTGAGATCTCGGCTCGCCGCTGGCGCGACGAGCCGTACGAAGAGAGCGACGCCGATGGTTTCATCGACCCGCGCACCTTGAGCATCGCGCTCGACGACTTGCTGCCGGAGGAGCGCACGGTCTCGACCGACTCCGGGCACTTCCTCGGCTACCCCTCGATGTATCTGGCGGTCCCCGACGCGCGGGGCTTCGTCTTCCCCAACGCCTTCCAGTCGGTGGGTCTGGGGCTCGCCTGCGGGATCGGGGCCGCCGTCGGACGCCCCGACCGGCTCTCCGTCGCCGCCGTGGGAGACGGCGGGGCCCTGATGGCCCTGGGCGAGCTGGAGACCGCCGCCCGCTACCGGTTGCCGATGCTCGTCGTGGTGTACAACGACGCGGCCTACGGCGCCGAGGTGCATCACTTCGGTCCCATGGGACGGCCGGTAGACCTGGCCCAGTTCCCCGAGACGGACTTCGCCGCGCTCACGCGCGCCGCCGGGGCCGAGGGCCTGACCGTCCGCCGCCGCGAGGACCTCGCCCCGCTTAAAGCTTGGCTCGGCCGGCGCGACGGACCGCTGGTGATAGACGCGAAGGTGGATCCCCGGGTGCGGGCCGGGTGGCTGGAAGAAGCATTCCGAGCCCACTAAGCAGAGATACGAACTCGAAGAGATCAGGAGGAGACGTGCTTCACAACAATCCCGTTGCATCCCTCGCCGAGGCGCTCGCCGGGGGCGGCGTCGAGGTCGTCGACCTCACCCAGCCCCTCAACGAGCGCACGCCGATGATCCAACTGCCGGAGCCCTTCGAGAACACGCCGGGCGTGAGGGTGCACGAGATCAGCCGCTACGACGAGCGCGGTCCGGCGTGGGCGTGGAACCGGCTCGAGATCGGGGAGCACGCCGGCACGCACTTCGACGCCCCGACCCACTGGATCACCGGCCGGGAGGGCCTCGACGTCTCCGAGGTCCCGCCCCGCCACCTCGTGGCGCCGGCGGTCGTGATCGACAAATGCCCCGAGTGCGAGGCTGACCCCGACTACGTACTAACCGTCGACGACATACGCGCCTTCGAGGCCAAGCACGGCCCGCTCCCCGAGGGCGGCTGGCTGCTCCTGCGCACCGGCTGGGACGCCCGCGCCCACGACGCGGAAGCCTTCCTCAACGCGGGCTCCGGCACCCCACAATCTCCCGGCTTCGACGCCGAGTGCGCGCGCTGGATCGCCGAAGAGTCGCCGCTCGTCGGCGTCGGGGTGGAGACGGTCGGCATCGACGCGGGCGCGGCCGGCGGCTTCGAGCCCCCCTTCCCGGTCCACTACTACCTCCTCGGCGCGGGCAAGTACGGCGTTACGCAACTCGCCAACCTCGCCCTCCTCCCACCGACCGGCGCGCTGTTCATCGTGGCCCCGCTGAAACTGACCGGCGGTACCGGGAGCCCCGTACGCGCACTCGCGCTCGTGCCGCGCGTTTAGAAGAGAAGCTCCTCGAAAGCCGCCTCGTCGAGGACGGGCACACCCAACGAGTTGGCCTTCTCCAGCTTGGAGCCGGCCTCTTCCCCGGCGAGCACGTAGTCGGTGTTCTTGCTCACGGAGGAGGTGAAGGTGCCGCCGGCCTCTTCGAGCTTCTCGACAAAGTAGCCCCTGGGACGGCTAAGGGTGCCCGTTATAACGACGCGCTTGCCGGCGAGCGGGCCATCCTGGGACCCCGAAGACTCCTTCTCGAGGTCCAGGCCCGCCTCCTTGAGGCGCCGGACGAGATCCCGGTTGTCGTCGAGGGCGAAGTAGTCCACGACCGCGCGGGCGACGACCTCGCCGACGCCGTTGATCTCCGTGAGGCTTTCGACGCTCACGCCGGCGAGCAGATCGTCGCCGCCGAAGCGCTCTGCTATGAGGCTCGCCGTCACGCTCCCGACGTGGCGAATGCCGAGCGCGTAGAGGACGCGTGAGAAGGGCTGTTCCTTGCTCCGCTCGATGGCGAGGACGAGGTTCTGGGCGCTCTTCTCGGCGAACCCTTCGAGTGGTTCGATCTCTTCCGCCTTCAAGTCGTACAAGTCGGCGACGTCGCTTATGAGGCCGAGGTCGAAGAGCTTGGTGGCGACCTTCTCGCCGAGGCCCTCGATGTCCATCGCCGCCTTCGTCGCCCAGTGGATGACGTGCTCCAGCGCCTGCGCGGGGCATCGAGCGTTCACGCAGCGGGTGACCGCCTCCCCCTCGGGACGGCTGACCGGCTCCCCGCAGACGGGGCAAACTTTGGGCATCTCGAAGGGGTGTTCGTCCCCGGTGCGCTCCTCGACGAGGGCGCGGACGACCTGCGGGATCACGTCCCCCGCCCGCTCGACCACGACGAGGTCGCCGACGAGGATGCCCTTCTCCCTGACGTAGTCTTCGTTGTGCAGCGTGGCGCGCGAGATCGTCACGCCGCCGACGTTCACCGGCTCGAGCATGGCCTGAGGCGTCAGCGCACCCGTACGCCCGACGTTGATGATGATCTCCTTGAGACGCGTTCGGGCGGCGAGCGGCTCGAACTTGAAAGCGATGGCCCAGCGCGGGGCCTTGGCGACCGAGCCGAGCGCGCGCTGCTGCTCGCGGGAGTCGACCTTAACGACGACCCCGTCGATCTGATACCCCACCGACTCGCGGTGCTCCGTCCAGTATGCGCACTCCTCCACGACCGATTCGATCGAGTCGTGGAGCTTGTAGGGGTTGGCGCGCAGCCCGTAACCTTTGAGGGCGTCGAGGGCGGCCGAGTGGCTCTCGTAGGGCTCGCCCCCCTCGCCTATGCCATAGCAGAACATCGTCAAGGGACGCTCCGCGGTGATCCTGGGGTCGAGCTGGCGAATGGAGCCCGCCGCGAGGTTGCGCGGGTTGGCGAACGGCCTCTTCCCCCCGGCCTCCTGTTTCCCGTTGAACTCGTCGAAGCGGTCGAGCGGGATGTAGACCTCGCCGCGTGGCTCCAGGACGGGCGGCGGATCGTCCGAGAGCTTCTCGGGGATCGCGCGCACGGTCCTCAGGTTGGCCGTCACGTCCTCACCGATCGTGCCGTTGCCGCGCGTGGCACCCCGCGTGTAGCGGCCGTTCTCGTAGCGCAGGGAGACCGCGAGCCCGTCTATCTTGAGCTCCGTCACGTAGCGGAGCTTCTCTATCTCCTCGTCGTCCCCCAGCAGGCGCCGCACTCGCGCGTCCCACTCGTAGAGGTCGTCGAGCTTTCGGGCGTTCGATAGGGAGAGCATGGGGACGGCGTGGCGGACCTGCTCGAACCCTTCGAGGGGTTCGCCCCCGACCCTTTGCGTTGGGGAGTCGGCGGTGACGAGCTCGGGGTGTTCCCCTTCGAGGCCTTCGAGCTCGCTGTAGAGGGCGTCGTACTCGGCGTCGGAGATCTCCGGGGAGTCTTCCACGTAGTAGCGGCGGTTGTGGTAGCGGACGAGCTCCCTGAGCTCCTCGACCCTACCCCTGGTGTCTACCCCTTCTGTCACGGGGCGATTATACGCGTCCCGGCACGGTCTCCAAACGGCCTCCTCAACGCCCCGGAGAGGTGAATGTATACTCAGCCGAGCATGGGCAGGAAGGTGAGAAAAGAGTTGCAGGATCCCGAGGTCTTCGAGGGGGCCCTGCGCGAGGAGACCGAGATCTCCTCCGAGTTCGCGCTGCCGATCTCCGTGCTCGCCCTGCGCGTCGAGGGCGGCTGGAGCGAAGAGGCAACTCGCCGGGCGCTCGACGCCCTGCGCACCGCCGATCTCGTCTGCCAGCCCGAGCCCGAGGAGACCCTCATCGCCCTCCCAAATACGGTGACGGACGACGCCCGCGTGGTGGAGGAGAGACTGCGCGAGGCCGTGCCCGAGGCCATCGTGGGCATCGCCCCCTTCGCGCGAGGCGACACGGTGGAGAGCCTGATCGAACGCGCCCGGGTCTGCGGGGGGCCGAACTCCTCTTGACGCTACTGATGGGGCTTGCGCGGGGTGCGGTGTACCACGGGTTGCGGCTCGCAGGTGGCGCGAACCTCACTTGATGCGTATCATGCTCCGATCGTGAGCGGCAGAGCGAGAGGGGGGAAGAGCGCTCGGGTCCTCAAGGGCCTCTCGTTGCTCTACCTCCTGGGGCTGGTCATCTCGCTCCTCCTCGTGCACGGCGACTCCTACGAGCCCGCCGTCTCCTACGTGCCCTTTTACCTGATCTCCTCCGTCATCGTGACGGCGGCCGTCGCCCTCCTGCTGCTCCCGACGAGGCAGTTCGGCGAGGGTTTCTGCGTGTTCTCCTACGCCCTCTACGCCGTTCTCCTCGCGGCAGCGACGTTCTTCACCGGGGGCGTCTCCAGCGAGTTGTACGTGCTTTTCTTCCCGCTGCTCTTCGCACCGGCGTTGCATGGCTCCTGGAAGATGGGTCTGCCGGTCGCGACTGCCGTGCTCGTAAGCTACGCCCTGGCGATGCTCCCCGGCGTACTGAACGCCGTGGAGGGCTCCGACGAGCCGGCGCTCGTCTTCTTCAGGCTCGCCACCTTCGCCCTCACGGGGCTCTTCGCCCTCGCTGCGGCCGGATCGAGGGGGGCGTCCGAGCCCGAGGACGGCTACGCCCTCGACGAGGACGGGTCCATGCTCCTCGGCAGGGTCTCGTCCGAGATCGAGGCCAGGCGTGGGGCCCCGGTGGGGGTCCTCCTGGTGGACCCCGGTCATGGGGTGGAGGACATAGACCTGCTTCTGGACCGGGTTCGGAGCAGGATCGGCGAGCCTTTTCTGCTCGGGGAGGGCTCGGTCTTCGGGATCGTGCTGGGAGCGGCGAACGAAGGGGTCATCGAGAGCGCCGCGAGGCGGGTCCTCGCCGCGGCCAACGCCCTCGGGGCGGACGAAACGAGGGCGGGGGCGGCGATCTACCCGCGCGACGCCAGGACGGCGGGGGACCTCCTCCTCGCCGCCGGCCGAGCTTTGGAGCGAGCCTTCGAGATCGAGAGCCCGAGCGCGATCGTCCTCGCGGGCAGAGACGCGCCAAGGACCGAAGGCACCGGGACCTACGGGGCGGCGCGCTAGGGTTGCTGGAACCGAAGCCCCTTTGGCGAAACTTCCGGGGGGTGTCGCTCGTACCGGAGGGCTGAGGGGGCGGTGTTATAATCGTCCCTAGATTCGGGCTTGTTCTTCGACCCTTTGGGGGTAGACGGAGGGTATGGGAAGGTTCACGAGAGCGGTTCGCGGTTTCTTCGGCAGGTTCCTTTCGGGTGTGGAAGGTCGCAATCCGGAGATCCTCCTGGAGAACGCCGTCCAGGACGAGTTGGAGAACTTGAAGAGGCTCCAGGTTGCGACCGCCAGGACGATGGCGTACGAGAAGATGCTCTCCAGCGACGCCGCCGAGAAGGGCAAGGTCGCGACCGTCAAGGAGCGGCAAGCCCGCGAGCTCACCGCGCGGGGGCAGCGGGAGGCCGCCATAGAGGTCCTGCAGCAGAAGCAGGAGGCCGAGGCCCGACTCACCGAACTCGAAAGCCGCCTCGTCGAGGCCCGGCGCAACTCCGAGGAGATGGAGCAGGCCTTCCGGGATCAGGAGCGCCGGTACAACGAGATCGTACGCGAACGAGCGGCGCTCATGGAAGAGCACCAGCGGGCCAAGGCCCTGCGCGCCGCGAACGAGGCGCGTTCCAGCGTTTCGCTCGCCGATTCCAGCCGCGACCTCGACAAGGCCCGCCAGGCCATAAAGCAGGCCTCCTTCGAGGCCCAGGCCGTCGGGGAGCTCGGCACGAGCGAAACGGAGCGCCAGATCGCCGCCGCCGAGGTCGACCTCAAGCGCCTCGACGCCGAGCGTGAGCTGGAGATGATGGAGCTCCAGATGGGTATAAGGCCCGCTGGTTCCCTCGAAGATGGGGCCGAAGGACCGGGAGGTCGGAAGGCGGGACATGGTACGGGGGATGGTACGTAGGTGACCCAGAGAAGGAACGGCGGGTTGTCGCGGTTGATGTATCGACTCGCGCCCTTCGGAGCGTTCGCGAGCCTCGGCGTGTGGACTGCCCTGGATGGCGTGGGGCTCTCGACCGTGTTGCTCGGCGCCGGCGCGGCGTTCACCGGCAAGCGCGTAGTCAATCTTCTCGACCGCAAGGGAAACGAGCGCAAGGAGCTCTCTCGCAGCGTGCGGGAGAACGTGGCGGAGCTCAGGCGGGTGGCGCGCATGGACAGGGTGGCGGCCCCGCAGATGAAGCGCCTCGTCGCCCTTCAAGAGGGCGTGCTGGAGAGCTTCGCGCTCGTCCCCGAGGAGTACGGGCTGCTCCTCTCCGAGGACCTGCGCACCGTCGTGGACGAGGTCGAGATGGCGGTCGGGCTCGCGCGCCGCAGGGCGGCTCTGAGGAGACATCTGGGGAGCGTGGATCGCCGGGCGGTCCTGGGTCGTATCTCCGAGCTTCGTGGGGAGATAGAGGCGCTCGAGGAGGGCTCCGCCTTACGGGCCTCGTTCGAGGCGGCGCTGGAGGGTAGGCGCGGGGAGCTTGCGGCCATGGATGCGATCCCGGCGGCGCTAGGCACGATCAACGCGCAGATCGAGGGGATCGAGGGTCTCCTCGGGAACCTGCGCGGCGAGTTGCTGGCCCTGGATCCGGGGCTCTCGCCCTATGCATTGGAGTCCGGGCTCGTGGCGATCAAGGAGCGGGTCTCGTACTTCCGGCGTGGCTTGGAGGAGGCGACGCGGAGCCTCGAGGAGAGTTTGCCGGAGGAGGCGCCGGCACGATGAGCGAGCGCAAGGGCTTCTTCTCCAGGTTGTTTGGAGGAGGCGATAACGACGAGGGGAACACCCGGATCTACTCGGCCGAAGAGCTCGGGGCCGACGATCGGCGCGACGAGCCGCCCCCGCGCGAGATCGAGCAGCACCCCTATGGGTTCACCGTCGAGCGGGCGGCGGAGATTATCGACGACCTGCCGTCGGACGTCTCCCCGGAGAGCGCGGTCCGTATCGTGCGCGGGACGCTGACCGCTGCGGGCATCAAGGTCGAGGACCTCGAGCGCTCGACCCGCGCCAGGGAGACGAAGCTCCGCTCGGAGATAGGGCTCGCGCGGGGCAGGCAGGAGGAGCTCAAGGAGCGTGCCGACGAGGTCATACGCTCCCTCGAGGAGGAGATCCGGAAGGCCGAGCAAGCCCGCGACAACGGCGTCGCCGAGGAAGACAATAGAATCGAGCGGGCCAACACGGGCCTCGCGGATATCAAAAGGGTGAGGCGCTTCTTCGACTTCCCCGTCGGCGACGACGTCGAGGAGACCACCGAAGTCAAGCCTATTCGCCCGGTGAACGACGACACCCAGGTCTTCGAGCCCTTCAGGGACGACGTCGACCAGACGCAGGTTCTTCGGCGTCCCGGCTCCCTCTCCGACTCGGACGACGCCGGGCAACGGTGAGCCTGGGCCGCCGCCTCGGACGACTGGCCCGGGGCTTTGTCTCCAAGAACATCGGAGAGGAGCGCTTCAAAGAGACGGTCCGCTACGGTCGCGAGCGTGGCGAGACCCTGAAGGACGCCTTCGGGGCCGCGCGCCGCGCCGCCGCGGAGGAGTGGCGCGCCGCCGAGGAACGTCGCCGCGCCGCCGAAGAGGAGGCCACCGATGAGCGTCCCACCACGGAGCAGCGGTCCTCCACCCGCGCCTCGTGGCGCCCCTCCGGAGCCTGGCGGGACGTAGCGCCCGGGTACATCCCCAAAAAGTACCCGCCGGAGGTGCTCGTCGCCTACCACAAGCTCGGCCTCAGCCCGGGGGACGAACTCGAAGCCGCCAACAGAAAGAGGCGCGAGCTCGTCAAGCGCCACCACCCCGACAGGTTCGTGGAGCCCGACAAAAGGGCCCGCGCCGAGCGACTCACAGCGGAGATCAACGCTGCCCACGACGTCCTGGAGCGCTACTTGTTGAGGAGCTAGCCGGCAAGCCTCCTCCGGCGGCTCTCAGCCCGTCAGCCAGAAACCGGGTGGTCCGATAACTCGCCACGCCACGGTAATTCTTCTCGGAGAGCTACGCAGTTGCAGAGGGGGTGAGACACCAACCGCTGACGGGCCGACTAGCTGACCAATTCGCCGCGGACGATAAGGCGTTTCTCGAAGGTCGGGATGGGGGTGCAGGTCTGGAGCGAGATGACCGTCTTGTCGTCGACGGGGTAGGTGATCCAGTAGTCTTCGGGGCGGACGGTGAGGAGATCGAAGACCTTGAAGGTGAATTCTTTGCCGGCCAGGTTCTTCACGATGATCTCGTCCCCGGGCTTCATCTTCTCGAGCTCGTAGAAGACGTAGGGGATCTTGGTGCGCATGAAGCCCAGGGCGTGGCCGACGATGACGGTGTTGGAGCCTTCCTCCCAGGGCACCCCCGTGTCTTTGAGGTGGATGATGCCTTCCTGGTCGAGCGCCACCTGGCTGTCGGCGGTCGGCACCTCGATGTCTTCGAGGCCGAGTTTGGGGATGCTAAGCGTGACCTGTCCGCCGGAGCCCGCGCCGTCCTGGGTGCTCGCCCGCCTCTCGGGGTTCGCCCTCTCGCCGTTCGGGTTCTCGCCCAGGAGCGTGCGGGCGTTCTCGACCTCCGTGGGGCGCAGGTCCAGCGAGGCCGTCTCGGTACTCGGGTACGCCGGTAGCGCCGCCAGGCCCAGCAGGGCGAGCGAGACTACGAGCAGCGAGACCTTGAAGCTCTTGAACATCGCCAGGGATTATATAGTTATCCCACGGAGATCATCGAGGAAGGTCGCCCGCGGCGGCGTCCTCCTACTTTACGATCTTGGCGCGGACGATGAGGCGCTTCTCGAAGGAGGGCTCGGGCCAGCAGGTTTGCAAGGAGATTACCTTCTTGCCCTCGACGGGCTTCGTCACCCAGAAGTCGTCCGGGTCGACGATCATGCGCTCGTAGACGCGGTACTTGTAGGTCCTGCCGGCCGCGTCGCGGACGATCACGCGGTCGCCCTTCTTCATGTCTTCGAGGTCGCGGAAGGCGTAGGTGACGCGGCTGCCGGCGTAGCCGATGGCGTGGGCGGCGATGTAGGTGTTCGAGCCCTTCTGGTAGGGGAAGCCGGTGCCGGAGAGGTGCATGATGCCCTCGCGGTCCAGGTAGGACTGATCCGGCGAATCCCCGACCTTGACGTTCTCCAGCCCGAGACGGGGTATCGTGAGCCTGAGCTTCTTGCTGGGAGGAGCGGGCCTCTCCCTGTTGGCCTTGCCTCCGGAGGCTCCCCCTTTCTTGGCCGCACCTTCTCTCCCCGAGGCGCGCTTGTCTGCCGGCCCCGGGAGCGGAGAAGTGTTTCCGTCGCCGTTCTTGGCCTCGGACCTGGCGATGGTGCGAGCCTCTTCCGCGGAGGCGGGCTCGGCGGAGGCGCTGGGCAAGGGGCCGTAGGCGAGGAGGGCGGCGAGCGCCAGAAGGGCGGTTGCCGCCCGCACGGATGGTCTGGAGCTCGTAGACATCGGTCCTCCTCGTGCATGACGCGCCGGGGCCCGGCCGGGCGCGCGAAATTTTCCGGTTAAACTATATCCATGGAAGTACTGCCCCTGGTAGAGCAATTCAGCGCATTTCTCGAGGATGATCCGGGCACTTCTCCCCGCACGGCGGAGTTTTACGAGGCCGACCTCAAGGAGTTCGCCCGTTTTCTTGCGGAGAAGGGGGTGGGCGAGGTAGAGGGGGTGGGGGTGGGGCTCGTGATGGAGTTTCGCAACCATCTTCTCGAAGGCAAGCGCAAGCGCTTCACCGTCTACCGCAAGGATGCGGCGGTGCGACGTTTCCTCGATTGGGTGAGGACCAGCACGGACTCGCCCCTGGACTTCGACCCCATAGAGCCGATGCATCAGCCGCTGGACCAGCAGATCACCTTTCTGGAGGATGCGGAGGTCGAGCTTCTCCTCTCGTTCCCGCAGGGGAGCCTGGACTCCTTGCGCGATGCCGTCGTGATCCGGCTGATGCTCGACACCGGGGTAACGGTCGGGGAGATACGGGGCCTCCTCAAGAGCGACGTCGACCTCGACGCGGCCCAGGTGCAGCTCGGTGGGCCGGGCTCCCACCTCGCGCCGAGGACGCGGCGCCTGACGCCGGAGACGGTCGGGGCCGTCCGGCGCTACCTCGACGCGCGGCGCGACGAGACCCCCGAGCTAATAATAGGGAGGGCCGCCCGCCCGGTGACGACCTCGAAGTCGCTGCAGAACGCGATCTGGAAGCGATGCGAGGCGGTCGGCATGTGGCGCGTCTCCCCGATGATCCTCCGCCACACCTTCGCCATAAGGCTCCTGCGGCGTGGCGCGACCCTCAACGAGCTCAAAGAGGCTCTGGGCGTACGCGATACGACGAACATCGGGGTATATAAGAAGTTCGTGTAGGCCGCCGAACGCGGCAAGTACGCCAACATGGGAGGCCTAAGAGTATGGCTGAAGGCAACAGAGATAAAGACCCCAAGAACAGCTCGTCGCAGTTTATAGCGGAGCTCCTCTCCGAATATCTGAAGGCCGACGAGAAGACCCACAGGAGCGCCGGGGACCCCAAGAATAGCTCGGCGGAGGCCGTGACCGAGCTTCTCTCCAGGTACCTGACGGACGAGGAGTTCAGGGTCGCCCGGGAACGCGTCCAGCAGGCCGCCGGCGAGCGGATCCGAAACATCCGCAACCGCTACCGCGCCCGCAAACGCGCCCCCGAGACCGCCATGCGCGAGCGCGACCTCAGCTTGCGCCTCGCCGAGGTCGAGGCCGAGGCGGCGGAGCTACGGCTGCGTCTCGCGGAGCTTCTGGAGGAGGAGGGGAGGCTCAGGAGCGACCTCGAGGAACTGTAGGGCCCCGAGATCCCCTAAGGGTGGAAAGCCGCGCAAAAATATTCACATATCCGTCTATGCAAGAGGTCCCTATCCTCTTGTGCTCCCCCGGGGTTTCGTGTAAAACATGGCGACTTCTGTATCCTGTTTCCCTGAGGAGGCGTGTTGACCACCCCTAAGACCGGCCTTTACGACCCTGCATACGAGCATGACGCCTGTGGACTGGGCTTTGTGGCACGTATAGACGGCCGTAAGACCAGGGCGACGGTCGAGGAGGGGCTCGAGATCCTGGTCAACCTCGAGCATCGCGGCGCGAGCGGCAGCGACCCCGAGACTGGGGACGGCGCCGGCATCATGATCCAGATTTCCGACGCCTTCTTCCGGAACGAGTGCGAATCTTTAGGCATCGGGTTGCCGGCCGAAGGCTCCTACGGGGTTGGCATGCTCTTCGAGTCGGGCGAGGCCGAGGGTTCCGCCTGCGAGGAAGAGCTGCAGCGCATCACCGTCGAAGAGGGGCAGAAGGTCCTTGGCTTCCGGGACGTTCCGGTGGACCCGTCGAAGGTCGGCGAGAACGCGCGGAGCGTGATGCCGCGTATACGGCAGTTCTTTATAGAGGCGGGGGACGTCGAGGATCAGGACGCCTTCGAGCGGAAGCTGTACGTGATCCGGCGGAGGCTCCACAAGGCCGTCGAAGAGACGCACGGTTGTTACGTCGTCAGCCTCTCTTCCAGGACGATCGTTTACAAGGGGCTACTCAAGGGCCAGCAGCTCGCGCGGTTCTACGCGGACCTTCGCGACGAATCGGTGACGAGCGCCATCGCCCTCGTGCACGAGCGCTTCTCGACGAATACCCTAGGCTCCTGGGAGCTCGCCCACCCGTACCGGTACGTAGCGCACAACGGCGAGATCAACACGCTGCGCGGCAACCACAACTGGATGCGCGCCCGTGAGAGCCGGATGGAATCGCCCCTCTTCGGGGACGACATGCAGAAGCTCTCGCCGGTCATCGCCCCGGGCCAGAGCGACTCGGCGATGTTCGACAACGCCCTCGAGCTCCTGTACCTCGGGGGGCGCTCGCTCCCGCACGCGGTGGCGATGATGATCCCGGAGGCCTGGGAGAACGATCGGCTCATGGAGCCCGAGCGCCGCGCCTTCTACCAGTACCACAGCGCCCTCATGGAGCCGTGGGACGGCCCGGCGGCGGTCGCCTTCACGGACGGCCGCTCGATCGGCGCGACCCTCGACCGCAACGGCCTGAGGCCCGCCCGCTACATCGTCACGCGCGACGGTAGGGTCATTATGGCCTCCGAAGACGGCGCCCTGCGCGTTGACCCCTCGGAGATCGTGGAGCGGTGGCGCCTGCGTCCGGGGCGGATGCTCGTCGTGGACACGGAGAAGAACGAGCTTCTGCACGACGGATCGGTCAAGGGGCCGCTCTTCGCGAGGAAGCCGTACGGCGAGTGGGTTGAGGAGGGCGAGATACACCTCAACGAGCTCCCCGAGGTCGAGGCCGACGGGCGTCCGGAGCAGGCGGATCTCTACGAGCGCCAGAGGGCGTTCGGCTACACCCTGGAGGACGAGAGGCTCATCCTCTCCCCGATGGCTCAGAACGGAAAGGAGCCGGACGGCTCGATGGGGACGGATACGCCGCTCGCCATCCTCTCGGAGAGGCCGCAGCTTCTCTTCTCGTACTTCAAGCAGCTTTTCGCGCAGGTTACGAACCCGCCGATAGACCCTTTGCGCGAGGAACTCGTGATGTCGCTCAACATGTCGCTCGGTCCGGAGGGGAACCTCTTCGCCGAGACGCCGGAGCACTGCCGGAGGATCTTGCTCGACGGCCCCGTCCTCACGGGCTCTGAGCTCGAGAAGCTCAGGCATCTCGCCCGGGCGCCGTTCGCCTCGACGACCCTCTCGACGCTCTTCTCGGCGGACGGCGAGGGCGGACTCGAGGAGGCGCTTACCGCCCTGTGCAAGAGCGCCGAGAGCGCGGTGCGCGGCGGCTCGACCGTTCTCGTCCTCAGCGACAGGGGCGTGGGCGAGACACTGGCCCCGATACCGAGCCCGCTCGCGACCGCGGCCGTGCACCATCACCTCGTGCGCGCGGGGATACGGACGAGCACGAGCCTCGTCGTGGAGACCGGGGAGGCCCGGGAGGTCCACCACTTCGCCGTCCTCATCGGGTATGGGGCGACTGCGGTGGCGCCGTACCTCGCGTTCGAGACCATCGAGAGCATGGTCGGCGAGGAGTGGTTCGGCGAGGTCAGCCGCGAGGAGGCCGAGAAGAACTACGTGAAGGCAGTCGGCAAGGGACTGTTGAAGATCATCTCCAAGATGGGGATCTCGACGCTCTTCTCGTACTGCGGCGCCCAGATTTTCGAGGCGGTCGGCCTCGACTCGGACCTCATTGACAGGCATTTCACCGGGACGGCCTCGCGCATCGGCGGCATCGGGTTGAGCGGCATCGAGCGCGAGGTGCTGGATCGCCACACGCGGGCCTTTGCCCCGATCGAGGACGGGGTGCCGGAGCTCCCCGCCGGGGGCGAGTACCAGCTGAGGGCGCAGGGCGAGTACCACCAGTGGAACGTGAACAGCATCGTGCCGCTTCAGCGGGCGGTGAAGACGGGCTCCTTCGAGACGTTCAAGCAGTACAGCGACCACTTCAACAGCGAGGCCGCGCGCATGAGCACCCTGCGCGGGCTCTTCGACTTCAACCGGGCGGCGGAGCCCGTGCCGCTGGAGGAGGTCGAGTCCGCGAAGGACATCGTGTGGCGCTTCTCGACGGGGGCCATGTCGTTCGGCTCCATCTCCAAGGAGGCGCACGAGACGCTCGCGATCGCGATGAACCGCATCGGGGCGCAGAGCAACACCGGCGAGGGCGGCGAGGACCCCGAGAGGTTCACCCCCGACCCGAACGGTGACCTGAGGCGGAGCGCTACAAAGCAGGTCGCCTCGGGGCGCTTCGGGGTGACGACGGAGTACCTCGTCAACTCGGACGTGCTGCAGATCAAGATGGCTCAGGGCTCTAAGCCCGGCGAGGGCGGGCAGCTTCCGGGCCACAAGGTCTCCGAGGACATAGCCAGGGTGCGCCATTCGACCGAGGGTGTCGGGCTCATCAGCCCGCCGCCGCACCACGACATCTATTCGATCGAAGACCTGGCACAGCTTATCCACGACCTGAAGAACGTGAACCCCGAGGCCATGATCAGCGTGAAGCTCGTCGCGGAGGTCGGGGTCGGGACGGTCGCGGCGGGGGTCGCGAAGGCGAAGTCCGAGCACATAACGATCGCCGGACACGACGGCGGGACGGGGGCTTCGCCGCTCTCTTCCATCAAGCACGCGGGGCTGCCGTGGGAGCTTGGTCTCGCCGAGACGCAGCAGATTCTCGTGAAGAACGGTCTGCGCGGGAGGATCAAGCTGCAGACCGACGGCCAGCTCAAGACGGGCCGCGACGTCGTGGTTGGCGCCCTTCTCGGGGCGGAGGCGTTCGCGTTCTCGACGGCGCCTCTGGTGGCGACCGGTTGCATCATGATGCGCGTCTGCCACCTGAACACGTGCCCGGTCGGGATCGCCACGCAGGACCCGGAGCTCAGGAAGAGGTTCCAGGGGACGCCGGAGCACGTCATCAACTTCTTCTTCTTTATCGCCGAGGAGATCCGCCAGCTTATGGCCGAGCTCGGCTTCAGGAAGTTCGACGAGATGGTCGGCCGCGCGGACAAGCTGAAGACCTGGGAAGCGGTGGATCGCTGGAAGGCGAAGGGCGTGGATCTCTCGCATCTTCTGCACCACGTCGAGGTCGAGGAAGGCGACACCATCCACTCCTCGGAGAAGCAGGAGCATGGCCTAGAGAACGCCCTCGACAACGAGCTTATCGAGCGCTCGAAGCCGGCCCTGGAGGGGGGCGAGACGGTACGGTTCGATTCGCCGATCCGGAACGTCAACCGGACGGTCGGCGGGATGCTCTCCGGCGAGGTCGCCCGCCGCTACGGCCACGCGGGGCTGCCGGACGGTACGATCCGCATCGACTTCGAGGGCGTGGCAGGGCAGTCTTTCGGGGCCTGGCTCTCCCGGGGCGTCTCCTTCAACCTCACGGGGACGACGAACGACTACGTCGGCAAGGGGCTTTCGGGCGGCAAGCTCGTCGTCGCGCCGCCCAAGGACGTGGGCTACACGCCCGAGGAGTCGATCGTGGTCGGCAACGTGGCCCTGTACGGGGCGACGGAGGGTGAGGCTTACTTCCGCGGCATCGCGGGCGAGCGCTTCGCGGTCCGGAACTCCGGGGCGACGGCGGTCGTCGAGGGGGTCGGCGACCACGGGTGCGAGTACATGACCGGCGGTATCGTGGTCGTGCTCGGCGAGACCGGGCGCAACTTCGCGGCCGGGATGAGCGGCGGGGTCGCGTACGTCCTCGACACGGAGGACAAGTTCCGCGAGCTCTACAACCCCGAGATGGTCGGCCTGGAGGCCGTCGAGTCCGAGGACGACGCGGCCCTTCTCAAGAGGCTCGTCGAGAAGCACCTGGAGTCGACGGGGAGCACGGTGGCGAAGGGGCTGCTAGAAAATTGGCAGGGGTCCCTGCGCAAGTTTACGAAGGTTATGCCGAACGATCTGAAGCGGGTCCTTCAGGAGCGCCAGGAGGCCGAGTTGGAGGTGGTGAAGTAATGGGGGACCCCAAAGGTTTCTTGAAGATAGGGCGCAAGCCTACCCCGAAGCGAGACGTCGTCGAGCGGATACAGGACTACACCTATATCTACGAGCCGATGCCGGAGGACGAGCTCAGGGGGCAGGCCTCACGGTGCATGGACTGCGGCATCCCGTTCTGCAACACGGGTTGCCCCGTGAACAACCTGATCCCGGACTGGAACGACCTCGTGTACCGGGACTCCTGGAAGAGGGCGATAGACCGCCTTCACCTGACGAACAACTTCCCGGAGTTTACGGGGATGCTGTGTCCGGCGCCGTGCGAGTCGGCGTGCGTGCTGGCGATCAACGACAAGTCCGTGACGATCAAGGAGATAGAGCTCTCCATCATCAACCGCGCGTTCGACGAGGGCTGGGTCAGGGCCTTCCCGCCGCCGCCAGAGGCGCGGACGGGCAGAAAGGTCGCGGTCGTGGGCTCGGGGCCGGCGGGGTTGGCCGCGGCCCAGCAGCTCAACCGGGCGGGGCACTCCGTCACCGTCTTCGAGAAGGACGACAAGATCGGCGGCCTCCTCCGGTACGGCATCCCGGACTACAAGATCGAGAAGTGGGTGGTGGACCGCAGGATCTCCATCATGGAAGAAGAGGGGGTCGAGTTTCGTACCAACGCCCACGTGGGCTACGACCCGACGACGGAGGAGTTGAAGGCCGAGTACGACGCGGTCGTGATGGCCGTCGGCGCCTTGCAGGGGCGCGACCTCGACGTTCCGGGGCGGGAGCTCGGGGGGATCCACCTCGCGATGGACTACCTCACTCAGCAGAACCGTAGGGTCGCGGGGCTGCCGATCGAGGGGGAGGAGATCTCGGCGAAGGGCAAGAACGTGGTGATCCTGGGCGGTGGCGACACGAGCGCGGACTGCCTGGGCAACTCCCACCGCGAGGGGGCGGCCTCGGTGAAGGTCCTGACCCACGGCCCGAAGCCCCCCGAGAACCCGGACCATTTGACGTGGCCGGACTGGCCGCTGATACTTCACACCTACCCAGCCCACGAGGAGGGCGGCGAGCGCGGCTGGAGCGTCGCGGTGAAGGGCTTCTCCGGCTCGAACGGCAAGGTCGAGAGGATGCACGCGATCCGGACGGAGCGCAAGCACGGCAAGACCGAGTACATCGAGGGCTCCGAGCACGAGATCGAGTGCGACCTCGTCCTCCTGGCGATCGGTTTTACCGGCCCGGTGCGCGACAAGTTTCTGGAGGACCTCGCTCTCGGCTATAACGAGCGCGGCGCCATCCCGACGACGAACGGTGGATTTGCCACGGAGGAGGACGGCCTCTTCGTCGCCGGCGACGCCAAGCGGGGTGCCTCCCTTATCGTCTGGGCGATCGCCGAGGGCCGCAAGGCAGCCAAGGCGGCCGACGAGTACCTTATGGGCCGCAGTCTGCTCCCCGGCTAGGTGCTCTCGGAGACGGGAATACGGGCCGACGGCAACGGCTCTCGTTACGCTCGATTCGGACGCGCGGAGTGGGCCGAGCTCAGGGCCTCGACCCCGCTCGTCCTCGGCGAGGGAGACCTCGCGGCTCTGCGGGGGATCAACGAGAAAGTCTCCCTGAGGGAGGTCGAGGAGGTCTACCTGCCGCTTTCGCGGCTGCTGAACCTCCACGTCCGGGCCACTCAGAAGCTTCACGGGACGACCGCCGCCTTTCTGGGGAGGCCGGGGCCGAGCACACCGTACGTCATCGGCATCGCGGGGAGCGTCGCCGTCGGCAAGAGCACGACGGCGCGCATCCTCCAGGCCCTGCTCTCGTACTGGCCGGACCACCCACGGGTGGACCTGGTGACCACCGACGGCTTCCTCTACCCCAACCGGGTGCTTGAGGAGCGTGAGCTCATGGACCGCAAGGGCTTCCCGGAGAGCTACGACCTCAAGCGTCTCCTCCGGTTTGTCGCCGATGTAAAGGCCGGGGTGCCGGAAGTCGCGGCCCCCGTCTACTCGCACCTCTCATACGACGTGCTCCCGGGCGAGGCGCAGGTCGTGCGCTCGCCCGACGTGCTGATCCTTGAAGGCCTGAACGTCTTGCAGACCTCCGACGGGCGCGGCGGCGAGCAGCCCCAGACTTTCGTCTCGGACCTCTTCGACTTCTCCATCTACGTGGACGCCCGCGAGGAGGACGTCGAGCGGTGGTACGTAGAGCGCTTCATGACGCTCAGGGAGACCGTGTTCGGCCAGAAGGGCTCCTACTTCAAGCGCTACGCGCAGCTCTCCGACGAGGAAGCCCGCCGCATGGCCTCCGACATTTGGGCGAGGATCAACGGCCCGAACCTCAGGGAGAACATCGCGACCACCCGCAAGCGCGCCCGCCTCGTGCTCGAAAAGGACGAGGACCACTCCGTGCGAAGCGTCGTCCTCCGCAAGCTGTAGCTGTTAGCAATAGCGATCGGCAGTCAGCCGTAAGCGAGAACAAGCCGCTGACAGGCGGGGTTAGACCGGGCGTGCCAGCACGATGAGGTGGTCGCTCCCGGCATCGAACGGCTCCCCTTCGACCCCGCCGTACACCGCCTCCACCTCGAAGCCCGCGAGCCTCAGCATCAGCTCCAACTCCCCGCGCCCGACGACCCGAATCGTCAGGTCGTGTGCCCGCTTGTTCTCAAGAATCCCCGAGCCTCGGTAAAGCTCGTAGAAGAGACGCATGTGGAGAAGCTGCGAGGCGGGGTCGTAGCGGGAGATGCTGAAGCGCTCCAGCTTTGCCCCGTCCGGTCGCTGACGGGTGAAGTCGTGGCGTAACGTGGGGCCGCCGGGCGGGTCGCTCAGTTCGTCGGGCGAGAAAGCGGAGACTTCGATACCAAGGAGCCCGCCCGGAACCAAATGCCTGCGAGCGTTGCGCAGAAACGCGAGGGCATCGTCGACCGAGAGCAGGCACAGAAAGGAGTTGAAGGCGCAGATGGCCATGCCATGATCCCGCCCCAGCGAGGCGTGCCTCATGTCTCCCCGTGTCCACTCGACGGCGTTGCCCTTCTTCTTCCCCCCCTCGACCATACTCTCCGAGACCTCGACCGCGGTGACCTCATGGCCTGAGTCCGCCAGCGGGACCGCCAGACGCCCCGTCCCCGCGCCCCATTCGACCACCGGACCACCCTCCCTCTCCGCCAGCGCGATCCAGAACGGGAGGTCGTAGTCATGATCGTACTCGAAGTCGTACAGGTCTGAGAGGTCGTCGTACTCGGTCAATGGTCTCGCTCTTTCTACTCCGCGGCACTCCAAGAACTTTATAAGCTATGTCTCGGGAGCGTAGGTTCGTACGAGGCCGAACCGTCGTTCGGCCTCGGAGAGCGGACGCGGAAACGCGGTACTTTCGACTCGACGTTCGTGCCGTTAAGGGTTACAATAAATGACCGTAACGGTGCCGAATGGTGTAACGGCAGCACGAGTGACTCTGAATCACTTAGTCCTGGTTCGAATCCAGGTTCGGCAGCTTCTTGAAACCCCTGCAAAAGCGGGGGTTTCGCTTTGCAAGGGGCGAGGGTCCTGCACCTTGAGACAGTTACCTGACAGTTATCAGGCGGGCCGAGTACCCTGTAGGGGTAGCGGCACATGCGTCCCGCGTGGGAGCGTACCCCTTGTGGGAGAAGCGTTACCTTCGCAGGGGCGAGGTCGGTGAAAGTTCTTGCTTGGGACCATCTACTAAGGCCGTCCCCCGCTTCTTCGCCCTTGAGCGCAACCGGTTGCGGCAGCTTCCGGTTCGTCGCCGTAAGGCGGGATCTTTGTCGCGTCTCATACTCGAGCTTGGAGAGCTCCGTTTGCAAGGTCCGCAACCTTTTTCTCTTTCTTCTCCTTTCGATACTCCGTTCTTCGATGCGCTTCCTCTTTTCGTCGCTCATGAGTCCAGCCTTGAGGTCTCTTATCTCTTCGTCGAGGCGTCCTACAGCAGTTAGAACAAGTATTGGTCCGATGCCGGGCTTCGGGCATGA
>JADDPR010000385.1 GCA_016781775.1 Rubrobacter sp.
GGCGAGGCCGCGGAGGGCTCCGCCGAGATACGGGCTCGTGTGAGTGCGGCGCGCGACCTCCAGACCAGGCGCCAGGGCGTCCCGAACGCCGCTCTCGCCGGGAGGGCACTGAGGGAGCATGCCGCTCTGCGGGGGGAGGCCGAGGCTCTCTTCTCCCGGGCTATCGACCGGATGGGGCTCTCGGGGCGGGGCCACGATCGGGTCCTCAGGGTGGCGCGTACCGCCGCGGACCTCGCCGGGGAGGCCGAGATAGGGGTGGAGCACCTCGCCGAGGCGCTGAACTATAGGGAGGCCGCTGCCGTTGGGTCCTAGCGCCGCGGACGCCTACCTCTTCCTCTCGCTGCTGCAGGCGAGGGCCGGCGCGAGCGTCGTCACGCGCATGGGCGATCTCCCTCCCGAGAACATCCTCGAGATGCCCGCAGGTGAGCTGGCGGCGCGTCTACGGTTGAGCGAGAAGGTACGCGCCGCTTTCGAGGCAACGCGAAACGGCTTCGATGCCGCGGCCGTGCGGGCGCGTCTGGGTGAGGGTGGGTACAGGGCGATCACTCTGGCCGACCGGGACTACCCGGAGCGGCTCGCGGAGGTGCCCGACCCGCCGCCGGCACTGTTCGTCGGCGGCGCGTTGCCCGAGGAGCCGGCCGTGGCGATCGTCGGGTCCCGCAAAGCGTCTGCTATGGCCCTCGACGCTGCCCGTTCGCTGGGGAGGGCTCTCGGCGAGCGCGGGGTATGCGTGGTCAGCGGGCTCGCTCTCGGTGTGGATGCCGCGGCGCACGAGGGTGCCTTGGAGGCGGGCGGGACCACGGTCGGGGTGCTGGGGTGCGGGATCGACGGGGTATATCCGAGGAGCAACCGCGGGCTTTTCGGGCTCGTGAGGGAGGCCGGCGGGCTCGTCTCCGAGTACGGACTCGGGGAGCCGCCTCTGAGGTGGCGGTTTCCGGCGCGAAATCGTGTGATCTCCGGTCTCTCCGGCTGCGTAGTGGTTGTAGAAGCTCCGGAGAAGAGCGGGTCGCTGATAACCGCCCGCCACGCGACGGACGCCGGGCGGGACGTGTGGGCCTTGCCGGGGCCGGTAGGCTTCGACGAGTGTCGCGGGTCGAACAAGCTTCTGGCCGACGGGGCGGGCGTGTTGTGGGACGTGGACGAGTTCGCCGACTCCGTCGCTCCCCCCGCGCAGGAGCCGTTGGGGCCGGCCGCGGGCGGCGTCGTAGAGCCGGCAGAGACGTCCGCTGCGGCGGGGTTGCCGGAACACGAGAGGGCGGCGTTGATGGGCGTAGGCTTCGAGCCGACCGGGGTGGACACGATAGCGGGGCGCAGCGGGATCGGGATGCAACAGCTTCTCTCGGCGCTCGCGTTGCTCGAGCTCAAGGGGTACGTGAGGCGCGACGCGGGAGGTTCATTTGTCAGGAGCCCGGTCGGGCGGGCAGGAGGGTGACGGGGTGAGCGGGCAGACCGTCGGGCGCCTCTGGAAGCGGTACCGGAAGCTCCGGGAGGATCTGGGGAAGCTCGGTCCGGACGACGAGAGGCGCAGGGAGATGGAGCGCCAGGTCGCCGGGTTACGGGACCGGCTCGTCGTCAACTACTCGCCGCTCGTAAAGTACGTCTCCAGCCGCGTCGGGGCGCGGATGACGGCCGGGGTTATAGACCAGGAGGACATGATCTCCTGGGGGGTGTTGGGCCTTCTGGACGCCATCGAGTCCTACGACCCGGACAGGCCGGGCAGGAAGGCGAAGTTCGAGTCTTACGCCATCAGCAAGATCCGCTGGTCCATTCTCGACGAGATACGTAGCCAGGATTGGGTCCCTCGCCGTGTCCGTCTGCGCGCCCAGGAGGTCGAGCAGGCGACGACGAGGCTGACCCAGCAGCTTCGGCGCCCGCCCACCGAGGTCGAGGTCGCCGGTGAGCTCGGGACGAAGGTGGAGGACCACCAGGTCTTTCTGCAGCACTACTCTCGCGCCCAGGTCGCTTCTCTGGAGGCGCGCCTGGAGGTCGACGGCGGCCCCGGGGGCGAGTACGGGGCCTTTGTGGTGGATACCGCCGCCGTCGATCCCCAGAGCAGGGCGAACATGGAGGAGCTTCGCACCCACCTCGTCGAGGCGATAGGGCAGCTCGAGGAACGGGAGCGAATCGTCGCCACCTTCTACTTTTACGAGGGGCTGACCCTCAAGGAGATCGGCAAGGCCATGAACCTTACCGAGGGGCGTATAAGCCAGCTTCTGCGGCGTGCGTTGGAGAAGCTCAGGGGGAGCCTCAAGGAGTCCACGCTCGTCTCCGGGGGGTGGCAGCAGAGCCTCGGCTAGAAGGCCACCCAACGCTGTGCTAATATCTTGCGCGGAGTTTTGGTCGTTACGATCACGCACGCCCGCCGTAGGGTCGGTTTTCGAGACAGGCCCAGGTGGTGGTCCGAGGGATTATTTCTTCCCCTTACCGGATTGCGAGGCGCGGGCGGAGGCAAAACCACCTGAAAGAAGGAGTAGGTAAAAACTTTGGAGAGTACGGTACAGCAGGCGGTCGGCGTCAGGGAGCTTTTGGAGGCCGGCGTCCACTTCGGTCACCAGGCCAAGCGGTGGAACCCCAAGATGAAGAAGTACATCTTCGCCCAGCGGGCCGGGGTGCACATCATCGATTTGGATCAGACCCTGGATCTTTTGGAGCGGGCGTTGAAGTTCGTTCGGGGGGTCGCCGAGGCGAACCGAGAGGTCCTCTTCGTCGGGACGAAGAAGCAAGCCCAGCTCACGCTGGCCGAGGAGTCGGTGCGGGGCGGGCAGCCCTACGTCGTAGAGCGGTACATCGGCGGGCTTCTGACGAACTTCCAGACGATACAGCCGCGCATCCGCTACTTTACGCAGCTTATGGAGCGGGTCGACGGGACCCCCGAGGAGGAGCGTACGGGCCGCGACTGGTTCGCGCTCAACCGCGAGTACCAGAAGCTCAGGCGTAACTTCGCCGGCCTGACCGAGATGGAGCGGCTCCCGGGGGCGGTCTTCGTCATCGACCCGAAGCGCGAGGAGCTTCTCGTCAAGGAAGCCAACCGGTTGAAGATCCCGGTCGTCGCGCTCACGGACACGAACTGCGACCCGGACGTCGTGGATTACGTGATCCCGGGTAACGACGACGCGATACGGTCGATCAACCTGATCTCGCGCCTCGTCACGGACGCGATCGTGGCGGGCCGCGGCGAGGAAGTTACTCCCTCGGAGGACCGTCCCGTTCCGCCGGCGGTCGAGGAGGCGATGGTCGCCGAGGAGAGGGCGAACGAGCCTCTGACGGAGGCCGCCAACGACGGCGGGCTCTCGGACGATCAGCCCACCGGCCTGGCCGACCCGGTCGAGTCCGCGGGCGAGATCGCCCCCGAGGAGGACCCGACGACGAGCTACCGTGGGGCCCAGAGCGCCGAGCGCGAGGAGGGTACCGTCGATGGTCCGGAGCAGGGTGCCGTTCCCGCGCCGCAAGGCGAGCCGACGAGCAACCAGGCGGCCCAGAGTGAGACCAAGCAGCAGGACGACGTAGAGGAGAGCTGAAGACCCTATGGCGAGCACCATTGAGAAGATAAAGCAGCTCCGGGAGGAGACCGCCGCCGGGATGATGGACGTCAAGCGGGCGCTCGAGGAGTCCTCGGGCGACCTTGAAGGCGCGCGCCGGGTACTCAGGGAGCGCGGGCAGGCCATCGCGGCCAAGAAGAGCTCGCGCGAGACGCACGAGGGCCTGATCGAGGCCTACATCCACTTTAACGGAAAGCTCGGGGTCCTCGTCGAGGTGGACTGCGAGACGGACTTCGTCGCCCGGACGCCGGAGTTCAAGGAGTTCGCCCGGAACGTCGCGCTGCACGTGGCGTCGATGAACCCGCTCGCCGTCGGCGAGGGCGACGTCCCGGCGGAGGCCATCGAGGAGGAGCGTTCGATCGCTCGCAAGCAGGCGCAGAACTCCGGCAAGCCCGAGAACATCCAGGAGAAGATCGTGGAGGGCCGGGTCAACAAGTTCGTCAAGGAGCGGGCGCTCCTTTCCCAGGACTTCGTCAAGGAGCCCGGGAAGACGGTCGGAGACCTGCTCCAGGAGACGATCCAGAAGCTCGGCGAGAACATCGTCGTTCGCAGGTTCGTCCGCTACGAGCTCTAGGCTTCGGGGAGCACGGTAGCGTGGAGGAGACCTCTCCGCTAGGGAAAGAGAGAGCCTTGGGGGCCGGTCCCGGCCCCCTTGGTCCGATCAAGCGCGTGGTCCTGAAGCTCTCCGGCGAGAGCCTCGCGGGCGACGGCGGCTACGGGATCGACCCCGGCAGCCTCGACGTCGCGGCCAATCAGGTCGAGGAGGCGGTAGCGGCCGGGGCGGAGCTCGCGGTCGTGGTGGGCGGCGGCAACATCTTCCGCGGTTCGGGGGTCGCGGACCAACTCGGTATAGAGAGCGCGACCGCCGATTACATGGCGATGCTCGGCACCGTTATCAACGCCCTCGCCCTGCAGGCGGCGCTGGAGCGGCGCAACATCCAGACGCGGGTCCAGTCGGCCATACAAATTCAGGAGGTCGCCGAGGCGTACATACGCCGCCGGGCGATGCGCCACCTGGAGAAGGGGCGGGTCGTCATCTTCGCCGCCGGGACGGGTAACCCGTTCTTTACGACCGACACGGGGGCCGCGCTCAGGGCGCTGGAGATCGGGGCCGACGCACTCCTTATGGCGAAGAACAGGGTCGATGGGGTCTACGACAAGGACCCGCGGACGAACCCGGACGCGGCGAAGATAGAGCGGCTCGCGTACCTGGATCTCTTGTCGAAGAACCTCGCGGTCATGGATCACACGGCGGCGACGTTGTGCCGCGAACAGAACCTGCCAATAGTCGTATTCGATATACTGAAGCCCGGCAACCTGAGCGGGATTCTGCGGGGCGACCGGGTCGGGTCGCTCATCTGGAGCGCCGATGGTGCCTCGGGAGACGGGGTCGGAGGAGAGTAAGTCATGTCGGATATCGTAGATCTCACGGCGGCCGAGCGCCGCATGCAAGGGGCGGTCGAGTCCGTCCGTCGGGAGTTCGGGACCATCCGGACCGGGAGGGCGAACCCCGCCATCCTCGACCGGGTCGAGGTCGAGGCTTACGGATCGAGGATGCCCCTCAGGAGCGTGGCCAACGTGAACGTCCCGGAGCCGAGGCTCTTGACGGTGACGCCCTTCGATCCCGGTACCTTGAAGGCCGTCGAGCGGGCGATCGAGCACGCCGACATCGGCTTGAACCCGCAGAACGACGGCAAGATCATCCGCCTCCCCGTCCCGGAGCTTACGGAGGAGCGGCGCAAGCAGTTTGTCCGCCGGGCCCGCAGCATGGCCGAGGAGGGCCGGGTCTCGGTGAGGAACGTGCGCCGCGACGAGATGAAGGACCTCTCCGAGCTCTCGAAGATGGGCGAGATCTCCGAGGACGACGAGCGTCGAGCAGAAGCGGAGCTCCAGGAGCTCACGAAGCGTTACGTGTCGCGCATCGACGCGGCGCTTACGGACAAGGAAGCCGAGCTACTTGAGGTATAGGTCCTGCTAAATCCCGCCCGAAAAAGGGCCGCGGAGGGCATACCCTCGCGGCCGCAAGTCCCCGAGCGCGTCCTCACCCCGATAGACCGGGAGAGGGTGCCGCGGCACGTCGCGATCATCATGGACGGCAACGGCCGCTGGGCGAAGTCCCGCTGGCTCCCCCGGGCCGCGGGCCACCGCGCCGGCGTCTCCGTGCTGACCCCCCTGATCGAGACGGCCGGCGAGCTCGGTGTGCGCACGCTGACCCTCTACGCCTTCTCGACCGAAAACTGGGCGCGACCGTCCTCGGAGGTCGACTCCCTGATGACGCTCTTCCTGGAGACGGCGCGGAGCAAGGTGCCCGAGCTTAACGAGCGGGGGGCACGCTTGCGCTTCCTCGGCAGGCGCGAGCACCTGCCCCAACGGGTGCGCGAGGCGATGGAGGAAGCCGAAGAACTGACCTCGAAGAACGACCTCATCGACGTGTACGTCGCCCTGAACTACGGGGGGCGTTCGGAGATCGTGGACGCCACGCGGCGCATGATGAAGGATGGGATCGACCCCGACGAGGTGGATGAGACGACGTTCGCCTCCTACCTCTACGCCCCGGAGGTGCCGGAGATGGACCTCGTTATACGCACCAGCGGGGAGCTCAGGGTCTCGAACTTCCTTCTCTGGCAGATCGCCTACGCCGAGTTCTACGTTACGGAGACGCTCTGGCCGGACTTCTCGCCGGAAGAGTTTCGGCGGGCGATCTCGTCCTTCGCGGCCCGCTCGCGGCGGCGCGGCGGGGTCTAGGAGCCATCCTTACGTGCTGCGGAGGCGCTTCGGCACGGCCGCCGTACTCGCCCCCATCGTCATCGGCGCCATCGTGGCCGGGGGCCCCTGGGTGGTCGCCCTCGGCCTGCTGGTGACGGCCCGCGCCTCCTACGAGCTCGCACGCGCCCTGACCCTGCCGTATCTTGCGGCCTTCGGCGCCGGGGCGCTGCCTGTCCTGCTTGCGGTCCCATTCGGCGCGACGGGGATCCTGGCCGGCGTAATGCTGGGGCTTCCATGGGCGCTCTTCTGGCTGGCCGGCTACCCGGAGGCCCGGACGCTAAGGGCGATGCTGGCCCTGATGCTCATGGGGACCTGGGTCGGGGCGCCGCTCGCGCACGTGTACCTGATCGGGGACCAGACGAACGCCACCGAGGGGGTCTACCTCGTCCTCGTCGCGGTCGCGGGCCCCTGGATTTCGGACTCGGGCGCCTACTTCGCCGGCCTCCTCTTCGGCCGCCACCCGCTCTTCCCGTCCCTCAGCCCGAAAAAGACGATAGAAGGCGCCATCGGCGGCATCGTCCTGACGACGGCGGTCGTCGCCCCCCTGGCGAACCTGTTTCTGGGGCTTCCCCTGTGGACTTCGGCGCTGGCGGGCGTGGTGGTCTCCGTCGTAAGCCAGGCAGGAGACCTCTTCGAATCCATCTTGAAGCGCCTCCTCGGCTTGAAGGACCTCGGCCGCGCCCTCCCCGGGCACGGGGGCATCCTCGACCGCATAGACAGCCTCCTGTTCACGGCCCCGGCCGTCTACTACCTCTACACTCTGTTTCTGACATGACCGAACAGAAGAGACGCCTCATCATCCTCGGCTCCACCGGAAGCGTCGGCCTTCAGGCCCTCGACGTCGTGCGCGCCCACCCCGACCGCTTCGAGATCGTCGGCCTCTCCGCCGCCTCGAGCGCAAAGATTCTCCGGCAACAAGCAGAGGAGTTCGCCCCCCAATACGTCGCCCTGGAAAACGGAGACCCTACCCCTCTGGAGGGCGTAAGAGCCAAGATCCTCGCCGGCCCCGGCTCCGCCGCGGCCCTGGCGGAGGCCCCGGCGGACGTCGTCCTCAACGCCATCGTAGGCTTCGCCGGCCTCGCCGCCACGGTCAAGGCGCTACAAGCAGGCAACCGGGTAGCCCTGGCCAACAAGGAATCCCTCGTGACCGGCGGCGAATGGGTGATGAAGCTCGCCGAAGGGAGCGGTAGCCGCATAATACCTGTGGATTCGGAGCATTCTGCGATCTTTCAGTGCCTGGAGGGGCGGGACGAGGCGGAGATCTCCGGGATTTTGCTGACGGCTTCGGGCGGGCCGTTCTTCGGGCGGGAGGATTTGGGGGGGCTAGGGCCGGAGGATGCGCTCAAGCACCCGACGTGGCAGATGGGGCCCAAGATCACGATCGACTCCGCCACGATGATGAACAAGGGGCTCGAAGTTATAGAGGCCCACCACCTCTTCGGCGTCCCCTACGAGGCGGTGAAGGTCGTCGTGCATCGTCAATCAGTGGTGCACGGCGGGGCGCTGTTCACGGACGGCGCCGTTGTCCTGCACGCCGCCAACCCGGATATGCGCCTCCCCATAGCGTACGGCGTGCTCTACCCCGAGCGGGCGGACGTCGGCGTCGAGGCGGTACCTTTCGGCGGCTCCACTTGGACCTTCGAGGAGCCGCGGAACGATGCCTTCCGATGCCTGCCGCTCGCGGTAGAGGCCGGCCGTCGGGGCGGGGCCCATCCTGTCGCGTTGAACGCGGCGAACGAGGTCGCCGTACGGGCTTTCCTTGACCGTCGTATAGAATTTCTTCGTATAGCAGACGTAGTCGAGGAGGTTCTTTCGACCGTGCCCGAATTCGGTGCGATGCAAAGTATGGAGGCGATAACGACGGTCGACCGCTGGGGCCGCGACGAGGCCGAACGCGCCGTGCGGGCCGCGGAGGCGCGGAGTTGACCGTCCTCGTGGCGTTGCTCGGCCTGATCCTGCTCGTGGTCGTCCACGAGCTCGGTCACATGCTCGTCGCCAAGGCGCTGGGCGTCCACGTCCCCGAGTTCGGGATTGGCTTCGGCCCCGCCATCTTCAAAAAGAAGTTCGGCAAAACGATCTACTCTTTCCGCATAATACTCCTCGGCGGTTTCGCCAAGATGGAGGGCATGGAGGGGGTAGCGAGCGTCGAGGAGGCGACGGAAGAGCGCGGACCGCGCTCGTACCTCTCCAAGGCGCCGTGGCGGCGGGCGCTCATAATCTTCGCGGGGCCGTTCGCGAATTTGTTGGCGGCGGTGGTGATCTTGAGCGGTGTCTACATGACCCTGTCGCCCCCGACGACGGAGGTCGGTCGGGTGGTTGGGGGGTCCCTGGCCGAGGACGTCGGTCTGCGGCAGGGAGACCGAATCGTCGAGGCGAACGGCCAGGTCGTGTCCGAATGGAACGACTTCGAGGGCGCTCTAGCCGGGGAGAGGCCCGGGGACGAGGTGGCCTTCGTCGTCGAGCGCGGCGGGGAGCGCGAGGAGTTCTCGGGGGCGCTCAAGGGTGACCCCACCAACCCGGAGCGGGCGATAGTCGGGGTACAGCCCGCGCCCTCCGAGGAGAACTACGGGCCCATCGAGGCGGTCGGGCTCGGGGTGGAGCAGACCGTTCGGATCATCGGCCTCTTCGGCTGGTTTATAGGGCAGATCGTCACCGGCGAGTTGAACTTCTTCGACAACGTGTCGAGCCCGATCGGGGTGGTCTCGGTCAGCAGCGAGGTGGTTTCGACGGGGGTGCTCGCCTTCGCGCGGCTCCTCGCCCTGATCAGCATAAACCTCGCGGTCTTTAACCTGCTGCCGATACTGCCGCTCGACGGGGGACACCTGTTCTTTATCGCAGCGGAGAAGGTGCTCGGAAGGCCGGTAAGGCCGGAGACCGTCGGAAAGGTCGCGGCATTCGGGTTGGCGTTAATTCTCATGCTTTTCGTGTTCGCAACCTACGCAGACGTTAGTAAAATCGTAGAGGGGCAACCGTTTATCCCCGAGCAACCCGAGCAACGTCCTTAACAAACAAATGGGAGTGAGATGACCGAGGCAGCGATACAGGAGAGGCCGATCACGAGCCGCAGGATCGAGGTCGGCGGCGTGCCGATCGGCGGCGGGGCCCAGGTCGCCGTCCAGTCGATGACGAACACGATGACCTACGACGTCGAGGCGACGGTCAAGCAGGTCTACGACCTGAGCGCCGCCGGCGCCGACCTCGTGCGCGTCTCCGTCAACGGCTCCAAAGCCTTGAAGGGCTTTCGCGAGATCGTGTGGCGCAGCCCCGTGCCCCTGATCGCGGACATCCACTTCGACTACCGGATGGCGCTCGGCGCCGCCGATGCCGGAGCAGCGTGCGTGCGGATCAACCCCGGCAACGTCGGGAGCGACGACCGCTATAAGCAGGTCATCGAGAAGTGCATGGAGACCGGCGTCGCGATGCGCATCGGCGTTAACTCCGGCTCCGTCGAGAAGAAGTATTGGGATCTGCCGAAGGCGGAGGCGCTCGTGACGAGCGCGCTGGACAAGGTCGAGATCGCCGAGGAGATGGGCTTCTACAACTTCAAGGTCTCCCTCAAGGCGAGCCACGTCCCGGAGATGGTTGCGGCGAACAGGAAGTTCCGCCAGCACTCGGACGCGCCGCTCCACCTCGGGGTCACCGAGGCCGGGACGAAGCTGAACGGCTCCATAAAGAGCGCCGCGGCCCTCGGACAGCTTTTGCCGTACGGCATCGGGGACACCATCCGCATCTCGCTCGCGGAGGACCCGGTCGAGGAGATCCCGGTCGCGTACCAGATTCTCTCGTCCCTGAACCTCCGCCACCGCGGCCCGAACGTCATCGCCTGCCCGAGCTGCGCCCGTACCCTGGGCTTCGACGTCATAGGGATGGCGAGCCAGGTCGAAGACAAGCTCAAGAACTTCGAGGACCACTTCACCGTCGCCGTCATGGGCTGTATCGTGAACGGTCCGGGCGAGGCCAGGGACGCGGACTACGGCGTCGCGGGCGGCAAGGACGACGGCGTGATCTTCTCCAAGGGCAAGCCCCTTCGCAAGGTCGGGAGGGACGAGATCTACGACGCCCTCTTCGAAGAGATAGAGAAGGACGGCTGGAAGTAGCGGCCGACTCCCCGCACTTCCTAGCTGTTCTCGCAAGGCATGGACGACGTTCCGAACGGTATCCCGAAGATGGTGTAGGTCCGGACCTCTGCCGAGAACAGGAGCACGTCGAAGGGCGGGCCAGGAGGGGGTACGTCCGGGTTGAGGCGCGCCTCCTCCTCCGAAGCCGGGGTCATGGGGCACCTCTCCACGTCCGTCACTTTCCAGGCCGAGACGAAGAGGCCCGGACCCGGGAAGTCCGCTATCGTCTCGCTGCCCATGCTGTGCGCGAGCTGTGCCATCTTCCTGTCCTCGCCCTCGAGCCGATCCGCTCCCGTACCGATGTACAGTGGAGGGAGCGCGAAACCCAGGTAGAGCACCGCCAGGAGGACGGCCGGGATCGCCAGGCATCCCGCGAGGATTACGATGGCCTTTCTTTTCGGGCGTGCGTTCGCGAGCATGGTGGAGAGCTTAACCGCGCTGTAGGGGTTTTTGCCACGGCGCGACGTAGAACGAGCGGGATGGTAGACGCGGGTGCTTCGGCAGCTCGTGAATGCCTCGGCGTCGGGGCACTCGCCTCGATCGTTACCTTGTAACCTACATACTCTGATGTACAATCAACGGTGTTGTTGATGAGCAAGGGGCCTCTCGGGGCTCGTTGCTTTTTTAACGTCTTGATGAGGGAGTGCTCGAAACGGCGAGTTTGGAGAGATTGGCGGAGGTCGTGGAGGGGGCCCTTCCGGAGGGTGCGGAGCTTATACAAGCCCGCTTCGACGGTGGGCCTTTTCTTACGCTGCTCGTGGATCGGGAGGACGGCCCCGTGGACCACGAGTTCTGCCGGCGGGTGGCGGGGATCGTTGCCCCGGCCCTGGAAGGGGAGGGCTACGACGGGCTCGTCGAGGTCTCTTCGCCGGGGATCGAGCGCCCGCTGACCAAGCCCGAGCACTTCCGTCGCTTCGTCGGCCACGAGGCGAAGGTCAGGATTTCGGAGCCCCTCGAGGGTCGACGAAACTTTACCGGCACCATCGAGCGGGTGGGCGAGACGAGCTTCGTACTAAAACTCCCGGAGGGGGGAGCGGAGGTGGAGCTGCCGTTCGGCTCCGTTGCCCGAGCGAACCTCAAGGAGGACATATAACAGGATGAACACCGCATTACTATCGGCGCTACACGAGATCGAGGCGGACAAGGGCATCTCCTTCGACGTCGTCAAGGGGGTCCTGGAGGAGTCTCTTCTCGCGGCCTACGAGGGCCGGGAGGGGGCCGTGGACGGGGCAGAGGTGGTCCTCGACCGGGAGACCGGCGACCTCAGGGTGATGAAGGACGGCGAGGACATAACGCCGCACGACTTCACCAGGATCGCCGCCCAGACCATGCGCACGACCTTCTACCAGCGCCTGAACGAGATAAACAACGATCAGCTTCTCGCGGAGTACGGCGACCGCATCGGCGACGTCGTCACCGGGATCGTGCAGCAGGCCCACCGCCGCATGACCCTGGTCGACCTCGGAAGGGTCGAAGCCCTGTTGCCGGCGAGCGAGCAGGTGCCGAACGAGCGCTACGAGAACGGCCAGCGCCTCAAGGTCTACCTCCAGGAGATCCGGGAGCCCGGCCGGGGGCCGAGCCTCACGGTGAGCCGGCGGCACGAGGGGCTGTTGAGGGGCCTCTTCGAGCTGGAGGTGCCGGAGATCTACGACAAGCTCGTCGAGATACGGGCGGTCGCCCGCGAAGCGGGCCTTCGTTCGAAGGTCGCCGTGTGGTCGAACGAGCAGGGGATAGACCCGGTCGGCGCCTGCGTGGGACCGAGGGGGAGCCGCGTTCGCGCGGTCGTCTCCGAGCTTCGCAACGAGAAGATAGACATCATCCAGTGGCACCCGGATCCTGCGCAGTTTATAGCGAAGGCCCTGAGCCCGGCGCGCGTCCGCGAGGTCTACCTCGACGAGGATGAGAAGCAGGCCGAGGTCATAGTGCCCGACGACCAGCTCAGCCTGGCGATAGGGCGGGAGGGACAGAACGCCCGCCTCGCCGTAAAGCTGACGGACTGGAAGATCGACATAAAGCCGGAAAGCCAGGCCGGGGATTACGAGGACGAGGAAGAGGACTGGGAGCCGGAGGCGGACTCCGCGATGCACCGCTGCCGGGCGGTCCTCTCCAACGGCCGCCGGTGCGCGAACACCGCGCTGCCGGGTTCGTTGTTCTGCGGCATACCGTCGCATCAGGCCCAGGCGGCCGAGTTCGAGGGCCTTGTAGAGGGCTCCTAGGGGGTTAGATGAGTAAGCGCGTATACGAGATAGCCAGGGAACACAACCTGGACAACAAAGACGTTATAGGCCGGCTGCAGCAGGCCGGCGTGGAAGTGAAGAGCCCCTCCTCCTCCGTGGAGGACTCGGTCTACAATCGCGTCTTCGGCGACGACGGAAACGGCAAGGCCGAGGCGGCTCCTGCTCAGGCGGCTGCTTCGAACGGGGGCGGTAACGGCAGGCCGGCGGAGGCCGCCGGCACCCCTCCGAATCGTGCCGGCGGCAAGGGCGGCAAGAACAGGCGGCGCCGGGTAGTTATAGACGCGAGCGCCACGAACCGCGGGCCGAGGCCTACCGCCACGGAGGTTCCGCAGAAGGAGGCCGCCAAGCCTTCCGCTGCCGCCGCCGTCGAGGCCAAGGAGGAAGAGAGCAAGGCGGTGAAGGTCGAGCCGGGTGCTACGGTCGCGGATCTGGCCGGAGCTCTGGACGTGCCGCCGACCCGGATCATCAAGATCCTCATGGGCATGGGCGAGATGAAGACCATGACCCAGACGCTCTCGACGGACGAGATCGAGCTGATCGCCGACGACATGGGCGTCGAGGTCGAGGTCGCCGCGATCGAGGAGCCGGTCGAGGCCGCCATCCCCGAGGACGACCCGGCGGACCTCGTGGAGAAGCCGCCGGTCGTCACGGTCATGGGCCACGTCGACCACGGCAAGACGTCGCTTCTGGACCGCGTCCGTCAGGCCAACGTGCAGAGCGGCGAGGCCGGCGGGATCACGCAGCACATCGGCGCGTATCAGGCGAGCCTGGGCGACCGTAAGATCACCTTCGTCGACACCCCGGGCCACGAGGCGTTCACCGAGATGCGGGCCCGCGGGGCCAGGATCACGGACGTGGTCGTGCTCGTCGTCGCCTCCGACGACGGCGTGATGCCCCAGACCGACGAGGCGATCGAGCACGCCAAGGCCGCCGGCGTCCCGATCGTGGTCGCCGTGAACAAGATCGACGTCCCAAACGCGAACCCCGATCGGGTACTGGGCCAGCTCTCCGAGCGCGACCTCGTGCCGGAGGAGTACGGCGGCGAGACGGTCACGGTGCGCGTCTCGGCGAAGACGGGCGAGGGGTTCGAAGAGCTCCTCGAGAACATCCTCGTCGTCTCCGAGCTCGAGGACCTGAAGGCGAACCCGAACGCCCCCGCCAGCGGGTACGTGATCGAGTCGGAGCGCGACCCGGGCCGGGGGCCCGTGGCGACGCTCCTCGTAAACCGGGGCACCTTGAAGAAGGGCGACGTCGTGCTCGCCGGTACCGCCTACGGGCGCGTCCGCGCGATGCTCGACTACACCGGCAAGCGCATAAAGCAGGCCGGCCCCGGCGAGCCCGTGGAGATCCTGGGCCTCTCCGGCGTCTCCGAGGCGGGCACCCGCTTCGAGGTGACCGAGAACGAGCGTTCCGCCCGCGACCGGGCCCAGCAGGCCGAGGCGGCGCTTCGGCGCCAGGAGCTTGCGCAGGGCGGCCCGAGGCGCACCCTCGAGGAGCTTCTCGGCCAGGGCGGGATGCAGGACCTCAACCTCGTGGTCAAGGCCGACGTCGCCGGGTCCGTCGAGGCCCTCAAGGAGGCCCTCGCCAAGCTTTCGACCGACGAGGTGCGGGTGAACATCGTGCGCAGCGGCGTCGGTGCCCTCACCGACTCGGACGTGATGCTCGGGAGCGCCTCCGACGGCATCCTCCTCGGCTTCAACGTCCGGCCCACGACGACCGCCAAGCAGGTCGCCGAGCGCGAGGGCGTGGAGATCCGCACCTACGACGTGATCTACAAGGCCCTGGAGGAGATCGAGGCGGCCATGCGAGGCATGCTGGCCCCCGATCAGGAGGAGCGCGAGACGGCGACCGCCGAGGTTCGCGCCATCTTCCGGGTCCCGAGCGTCGGCGTTATCGCCGGTTGTTACGTTACGAGCGGCGAGATCGTGCGCAACCACCGCGTCCGCGTCGTTCGCGACGGGACGGTGGTCTACGAGGGGAACATCTCCTCGTTGAAGCGGTTCAAGGACGATGCTCGCTCCGTCCGCTCGGGCTTCGAGTGTGGCGTCGGCGTCGAGAACTTCAACGACATCAAGGAGGGCGACGTCCTCGAGTTCTTCGAGATCGTCGAGGTCCCGAGGTAAGGGGCTTAGCTTAAGTTGTTCTGCGCGGTAAGGCTGGAGCTGGAGTTGCCATTCAGCTCCAGCCTCAAGCAGAAGCGCCAGACCATCCGCTCCCTCAAGGACCGGCTCCGCCGCAAGAACGTCTCCGTCGTCGAGGCGGATCATCAGGACGTCTGGCAGAGGGCGACGGTCGAGTTCGCCTTCGCCGCGGTGGACCGATTCTCCCTGGAGGAGAAGCGAGAAGAGATACGACGTTCGCTCCTCAACTACGAGGAGCTTGCCATCGCGCAGTGGCGGGAGGAGTTCGTCAAGCTATGAGCGAACGTACGCGAAAGATAGAATCGCAACTCAAGGAGATCGTGGGGGAGGAGCTCGCCTCGCTCTCCGACCCGCGCATCAACGGCCTCGTGACGGTCACGGCCGTCCGCGTTAGCCCGGACATAGGGAACGCGACGGTCTTCTACAGCCTGCTCGCCGGGGAGGACGCCGAAGAAGCCCAGCAGGGCCTCGACAGCGCCGCCGGTCGCGTACAGGGCGCCGTCGGACGACAGACCCGCCTGAGGCGCACGCCACGCCTGCGCTTCGAGCCGGACCCGGTAGTCGACAAGGTCGGCCGCATCGACGCGGCGCTCAGAGATATAAGGGAGACGGGAGCAGATGCAGACAAGGACCAATAATACGATTGGCGAGATAGCGGACCTCCTCAGGAGCCTCGACAGGGTAGCCGTAACGACGCACGTGGGCGCCGACGGCGACGCCATAGGCTCTTCCGCCGCGCTCGTGCGCCTGTTGCGCTCTTTGGGTGCCGAGGCCGTCTTCTGCCACCGTGAGCCCGTCCCGAACTACCTCCGGTGGCTGGTGCCCGGCGAGGCCCTCACGGAGCTGCCGCCCGACCACGACCTCCTCGTGGTCGACACCTCCCGGGCCGACAGGGTCGGGGTCGACCACGAGGGGACCCCGGTGCGCCTCAACCTCGACCACCACGCGGACAACCCGCTCTACGGCGAGTACAACCTCGTCGACGGCACGGCCGCGGCGTCCGCCCAGATTGTCGCCTCCCTGTACAAGGAATGCGGCGTCGACCTCGACCGCGACGCGGCGACGGCTATATACACGGGCGTATCCACGGACACGGGCGGCTTTCGCTTCCGCAACGTCTCACCCGCCGCCCACGAGCTTGTCGCCGATCTCCTGCGCGCGGGTGTCGTCCCCGCCGAGGTGGACGACAGGATCAACCGCACCGGCACCGTCCCGCAGCTCAGGATCGTGGGCGCCTCCCTCGCGAACGCCGAGCTCCACGGCAACGCCCTTATCTCCACCGTGGACAGCGACGACTACCACCGCACGGGGGGGACGGAGCTGGACTCCAAGGAGTCGATAGACCGCCTGCGCACCGTGGCCGGGGTCGAGGTCGTGGCCCACTTGCGCGAGGTCGAGGGCGGCACGAAGGGCTCGTTGCGCTCCGAGAGCGTGGACGTCGCCGGGGTCGCGAACCGCTTCGGCGGGGGCGGGCATCGCCTCGCCGCCGGCTTCACCATCCGCGGCAAGAGGCCCGACGAGGCGAAGGTCGAGCTACTCGATGCCTTGAAGGGCGTCGTCGACCTCGGCGAGGAGCCCGGCACGGACGGCGGGGGCGCGAGATAGCCGGAGCCGACGCAAGCGGGGAGGAGGAGGGGTGAATCCTTCGGGGACGCTCTCGGGCGCCCTTCTGCTGGACAAACCCACCGGCATCACGAGCGCCCGCGCCGTCGGCCGCATCAAGCGCCTCCTCCCGAAGGGGACCAAGATCGGGCACACCGGTACCCTGGACCCCCTCGCCTCGGGCCTCCTCGTCCTCCTCCTGGGACGCGCCACCCGGCTCTCCCGCTACGTTATGGGCCTCGACAAGTCCTACGCCGCGACGGCGACCTTCGGCGCCGTCTCCGACACCCTGGACGCCGACGGCTCCGTAACCCCGCTGCCGGATGCTCCGAACCCCACCGAAGCGGCGCTACGCGCCGCGACGGCGGACTTCACCGGCAACCTACTCCAGGTCCCTCCGATGGCCTCCGCCGTCAAAGTCGCCGGCGAACGGCTGTACAAAGCCCACCGTCGGGGCGAAGAAGTCGAGCGGGAGGCGCGTCCCATCACGGTCCACGCGCTCGACCTGCTCTCCTACGACGAAGAGCAAGCAACCGCAACCTTTCGCATCCACTGCGGCAGTGGCACGTACGTGCGGTCCCTGATCTCGGACCTCGCCATCTCCCTCGGGACGGGCGCCTACCTCACGGCCCTTCGCAGAACCTCGGTGAACCATTTCTCCGTCGAAGGCGCCCCCCTTGCGGAGGACCTCTCCACCGACTCCTTGCATAGATACGTAATACATCCGAGAACGGTGGTGGGGCATCTCCCTAGCGTGGAGGTTGCCACGCAGGAGCGTTTCTCGGTATGCAACGGGCGCAAGATGGGGGCTTTCGGTTTGAGCGGTCCTTACCGTGTGGAGTGCGCTGGCGAGTTGTTGGCCGTCCATCGGGACGACGGGGAGTTCTCGCGGGCGGAGGTCGTGTTGTGCGGGGGGTAGTGGTGGCGCTGGGAACGTTCGATGGGGTGCATCTGGGTCATCAGGCGGTGCTTCGGCGGGCGGTAGAGGAGGGGCGCTCTCTGGGGGCGCGCGTGGTTGCGGCTACTTTCGATCCCCACCCGCGGGAGGTCCTGTGGCCCGGTACTGGGCCGAAGCTCTTGACGACGCCGGAGGTCAGGCGGGAGTTGCTGCTACGTTACGGGGCGGACGAGGTCAGCGAGATCCCCTTCGACGAGGCGCTCTCGAAGAAGGGCCCGGAGGAGTTCGTGCGCGACGTGCTCGTCGGGGGGATCGGGGCCGTGGCCGTGGTCGTCGGGGAGAACTTCCGTTACGGGTACCGGGCGGCGGGGGACTTCGAGGGCCTGCGGCGCCAGATGCGGGAGCTGGGCGGGGAGGCCTATGCCGTCTCGATCCTGGCCGTCGAAGAGGACATCAGCTCGACGCGGATACGGCAGCTCGTTGCGGGTGGCGAGGTCCGCGAGGCGGCGGGCCTTCTGGGGCGCCCTTACGCGTTGCGCGGGGAGGTCGTCGTCGGGGACAGGAGGGGGCGCCAGATCGGCTTCCCCACCGCGAACGTTCTGCCGGACCCTCGCGTCGTCGTGCCCGGCACGGGCGTTTACGCTGGGAACGTGACGGTCGGCGGACGGAGCTACGGCGCGTGCACGAACGTCGGGGAGGCTCCGACCTTCGATCGGCGCGAGAGGCGCGTCGAGGCCCACCTCATCGGGTTCGAGGGGGATCTTTACGGGGAGGTCGTCGACGTTAGCTTCGTGCAGAAGCTCAGGGGCGAGAGGCGATTCTCCGGGATCGAGGAGCTCAGGGCGCAGATCGGGCGCGACGTCGAGGAGGCGCGTGGGGTGCTCTTTTAGCTACCGGCCTTCGGCAAGAGATGGTGGCCGGGCCTTAGAGCGGGAGGCGCGAGAGTTTTGCATGAGCATCTGATGCAGAAGCGACATGGCTGACAGGGCTTTGCCTCCGAAGTCCCCGCACCCCGCCGTCGCGAGAGGCTTTTGTTGAGGGCCGACCCGAAGGCCGACTGCTAATTTGATGCTTGTGGTAGCATAGAGGGTGACAAGAAACAGGTTGAGATTATAAGAGACGGCAAAGAGGAGAAAGACGAAGTTGGCGGTTGTCGAGAACAAAGAGGCGATAATTTCCGAGTACGCGGTAAACGAGGGCGACACCGGCTCGCCCGAGGTACAGGTTGCGGTGTTGACCACGCGCATCAGGCACCTCACGGAGCACCTGCGTACGCACAAGCACGATTACCACTCCAGGCGGGGGCTTTTGAAGCTGGTCGGCAAGAGGCGCCGGCTCCTCAAGTACCTCCAGAGCAAGGACGTCGAGCGTTACCGTTCGCTCATCGCCAGGCTCGGTCTGCGCCGCTAGGGTAGCGGTACCGCGGCATCGGGTCTTCCAAAGAAGCAAGAGGAGAAAAGAATATGCGTTTAGAGATACCGGTAGGCGAGCGCTCGATCGTGCTCGAGACCGGGAAGATGGCGCGCCAGGCGGGGGGCTCCGTTTTGGCGCGCCTCGGCGATACCGTGGTGTTGTCCACGGCGACGGGCTCGTCTTCCCCGAGGCCGGGGGTCAACTTTTTGCCCCTCAGCGTGGACATCGAGGAGCGGATGGCGGCGGCCGGCAAGATTCCGGGCGGCTTCATCAAGCGCGAGGGGAGGCCTTCCGAGAGGGCCGTCCTCACGGCGAGGCTCACCGACAGGCCGATCCGGCCGCTCTTCCCGAAGGGTTACCGCAACGAGATCCAGGTTATAGGGACGGTCTTCGCGGCCGACCAGGAGACGCCGTACGACACGCTGAGCATGGTCGGCGCGTCCGCGGCGCTCTCGCTCTCGGACATCCCGTTTGACGGCCCGATAGGCGCCGTGCGCGTCGGCCGTTCGCTCGACGGCGACTTCATCCTCAACCCGACCTACGATCAGATCGCCGAGAGCGACCTCGACCTCGTGGTCGCGGGGACGAAGGAGGCCATCACCATGGTCGAGGCGGGCGCGAACGAGGTGCCCGAGGAGGTCATGGTCGACGCGATGCTCGTCGCCCAAGAGGCCATCGGCCGGATCGCCGAGGCGATCGAGGGCTACGCCGCCGAGCACGGCAAGGCCAAGCAGGAGTTCGTCGCGGCCTCCGACGAGAACCCGTTCCTCGACGACATGAGGGGGCGCTACCTCGACCGGGTCAAGGACGCCATCGTAAACCCGGACCGCAGGGGCCGCGGCGAGGCGCTCGAAGAGCTCAAGGCCGAGCTTCTCGAGGGTCGCGACGAGGACGAGGCCGAGCAGATCGGGGCCGCCCTGGGCGTCCTACAGAAGGAGGCGTTCCGCAAGCTCTACATAGAGGACCGCAAGCGGACCGACCTTCGGGCGATGGACGAGATCCGCCCGACCACCGCGGAGGTCGGGATCATTCCGCGGATCCACGGCTCGGCGCTGTTCACGCGCGGCGAGACGCAGGCCCTCTCGGAGCTGGCTTTGGCCGACCTCGGGCTCGCCCAGAGGCTCGACACGATAGAGCCGGTCACCGGCAAGCGCTACATGCACCACTACAACTTCCCGCCCTACTCCACCGGCGAGACCGGCAGGGTCGGGAGCCCGCGCCGACGCGAGATCGGCCACGGCGCGCTCGCCGAGCGCGCGCTCTTGCCGGTCCTGCCCGCCGAGGACGTCTTCCCGTACGCCCTCCGGATCGTCTCCGACATCCTGGAGTCGAACGGCTCGTCCTCGATGGCGAGCGTGTGCGCCTCGGCGCTCTCCCTGATGGACGGCGGCGTGCCGATCAAGGCGCCGGTCGCCGGGGTCGCGATGGGCCTGGTCAAGGAGGGCGACGATTACGTCATCCTCACCGACATCCAGGGCCTCGAGGACCACAACGGCGACATGGACTTCAAGGTCGCCGGCACGCGCGACGGCATCACGGCGCTTCAGATGGACATGAAGATCACCGGCGTGTCGGCCGAGCTCCTCAGGGAGGCGCTGGCGCAGGCCAAGAAGGGCCGCGTGGAGCTTCTGGACATCATGCGCGACGTCATCGCCGAGCCCAGGACCGAGGTCTCGGACTTCGCGCCGCGGGTCGAGGTCTTGAAGATCCCGACGGACAAGATCGGGCTTCTCATCGGCCCGGGCGGCAAGACGATCAACGCTCTGCAGGACCAGTTCGGGGTCAACATCTCCGTCGAGGACGACGGGACGGTTTACGTCTCGGGCGAGGGCGTGGTCACAAAGGAGGCGGCCCAGGCCATCAACGGGATGACCAAGGACGTCGAGGCCGGCGAGATCTACAACGGCAAGGTCGTCAAGACGACGAACTTCGGCGCCTTCGTGGAGCTCACCCCGGGCCGCGACGGTCTCGTGCACATCTCGCGCCTCGCCCCCGGTAAGCAGCGCGTCGAGCGGGTAGAGGACGTCGTGAGCGAGGGCGACCGCATAAAGGTCCGCGTCCTCGAGATAGACAAGCAGAAGCGCATCTCCCTGGAGAAGCTGGAGGACTAGAGGTTGAGCAGCAACAAAAACGTGAACACGAAGGAGCTTCCGGGGGGCCTCAGGGTCTTCTCGGAGCCCCTCTCGGAGGCGACTAGCGTCTCCCTGGGAGTCTGGATCCGCGCGGGCAGCCGCGACGAGAAGGACGAGGTAGCGGGCATAACCCACCTCATGGAGCACATGCTCTTCAAGGGGACGCCTTCCATGGACGCTTTGGGCATCGCCGAGGCGTTCGAGGGCATCGGTGCCCAGGAGAACGCGGCGACGGGCGAGGAGTACACCGTGCTCTACGCGCGGTTCCTGCCCGAGCACCTCGAGCGCGCCCTGGACATCATGAGCGACATGATCACGCGCCCGACCTTCGCCGACCTCGAGCGCGAGCGCGAGGTTATCGTCGAGGAGATCCGGATGTACGAGGATCGGCCGGACCAGCTCGCCGACGAGTACCTCTCGGGCCTCGTCTTCCACGGCGACCCGCTGGGGCGTCCGATCATCGGCTCGGCCGAGACGGTGCGCGGCGTGGACCTCTCGACCCTCGCGGGCTTCCACCGCAACACCTACACGGCGCCGAACGTCTTCGTAGTGGGGGCGGGCAAGCTCGAGTCCGAGGCCTTCGAGAAGATGGTCGAGGAGAAGCTCGGTAAGGCGTTGCCCGATGGCGAGCCCTTCGTGCGCCAGGCGCACGTCACCCCGCCGGAGAGCCGCTTCTTCTACAAGTTCAAGGAGACGGAGCAGTACCACGTCGCGATGGGCTCGCAGGGGATAGCCGCGAGCAGCGGCGATCGCTACGCGATGCTCGCCCTGAACAACGTGCTCGGCGGCGGGATGTCGAGCCGGCTCTTCCAGGAGGTTCGGGAGAAGCGCGGGCTCGCCTACGCCGTGTACTCGTACCACCAGGGCTACTCGGACGCGGGCGCCGTCAAGATGTACGTCGGCTCCACGACGGGGAACGTCGGGGAGGCCGTGAGCATCATCGCCGAGCAGCTCGACCGTGTTCGGGAGGAGCCCGTCACCGAGGAGGAGCTCCACCGCACCAAGGAGCAGCTCAAGAGCTCGACGATCCTCGCGCTCGAGAGCACCGCGGCGCGGATGACCCGCATCGGGCGGAGCATCATCACCGGCTCCGAGCTTCTCACGCCCGAGGAGATCTCGGCCAGAATAGACGCCGTTACGGCGGAGGACATCAAGCGCCTCGCAGGCGAGCACCTGAAGAGGGGGGACATGTACCTCTCCGCCGTCGGCCCGAAGGAGCTCGACCTCGGCAGGCACCTGGCCGCGTAAACGCAAAGTCACACAGAAGGGAATATCTCGGCCGGTCAGCCCAAGTTCTTGGCTGATCGGCCGGGTCGTTTTCGAGGAGGTAAACGAAGAAATTGGATAGCAACGCGTTGCAGGTCGTGCCCCTGGGAGGACTGGGGGAGATCGGCAA